>CAKKRB010000236.1 GCA_919902485.1 Omnitrophica bacterium GWA2_41_15
ATATATCATTATACGCAGGGTTATCCCCGCAAGATCGCGGCCTTGTGCCATAATCTGCTGGAAGAGCTTGTAATGAAAGACAGGAGGATTGTAGAGGAAGATATGGTAAACGAAATCATAGAAAAAGACAGAAAGGTGGTTCTGGCATCATGATGGATACTACGCCTGAAGAAAAGCTTTTGAATCTTATAAAGAAAGACCAGTCAAAGACAAGGATCCGCAAAGAACTTAAGATATTTACAAAGATAAATATCTTACTGATAAGCATTATAGCAATAGTTGCGGTTATTTTCCTGGCAGATGTATTTATTTTCAAACAAAAAACTTCTGAAGAAATACCTGCTGTTGATATGCAGGCTAAAGCGTCTCAGGCGCAGCCTGTTGTGAGCGAACCGGAAGAGGATAATGCGCCGGTTTTAACAGATAAGGCGGTAGATTCAAAAAAGATTTCCAGAGAAGAAATTCTTGGGAATCTGAATTTATTGGGGATTATTACAGGAGAGAATAATCAGGCAATCATAGAAGATAAAAATTTGAAGAAAACGTTTTTTCTCTATAAAGGCGATTCTCTGGGAGAATTAAAGGTATATGATATAAAATCCAATATGGTTATTTTAGAGTATAAGGGAGAGAAAATAGAACTGAGCATCTAAATGGAGATAAAATCTATGAGAAAATTTATCGTCAGCGTATCATTGCTTTTAATATTTTCAGGCTTAGTTTTTGCAGTACAGCAGGATGATTCAGATCTGATATCCCTCGATCTCAAGGGCATGGATATAAGAGATGTGCTGAAGATTTTATCGCAGAAGAGCGGACTGAACATAGTCGCTGACAGCGGAGTGAAAGGCGCAGTCACGCTTTATTTAAAGGATGTAAGCGCGATGGACGCCATAAGCATAGTAACTTCTACTAACGGGCTTGCCTATGAGCAGACAGGCACGCTCATAAGGATTATGGATGCAAAGGAATACGAAAAGGCGCATGGGAGAAGTTTTGAGGACAGGACAAAGACAGAAATTGTTAAACTCAATTATGCGAACGCAGGCGAAGTGGCTAAGGCCCTCAGCCAGATAAAATCAGATATAGGCAAGGTTATCTCAGAAGATGTTTCAAATACTATTGTGATAATAGATACCCCGGATAATATTAAAAAGATGAAAGAAATTATTGCAGGCATGGATGCGCTCATGGTTACAGAGGTTTTTCCCCTTGATTACGCAAAGGCGGAATCGCTGAAAGATAAAATAAACGAGATGGTTTCCAGAGGCGTAGGCAGCGTAAAGTTTGACGAAAAGACAAATAAGTTAGTGGTCAGGGATACGAAGCAGAAAATAGAGGACATCCGGAAAGTCATAAACGCATTTGACGAAAAAACCAGGGAAGTTCTTATAGATGCCAATATTATTCAGGTTACGCTTTCGGATAAATACAGTTATGGCATAGATTGGCTGGATATCGCTAAAATGGGAGATGTGAAGCTCACGGCTGATACAAATCTCAGCGCAGGCTTGTCGAATGTAACTCCGAACACTTTCAGTATAGCCACTTCAGGAGGAAATAATTCAACAATAATCAGCCTCTTAAAAACATATGGCGAAACAAATGTCCTGTCAAGGCCCAGGATTGCGGTTCTTGACAGGCACGAGGCAAAGATCCTTGTGGGCTCCAAAGAGGTTTATGTTACAAGCGAGGTCACAACCACGAGCGGAGGCACGTATCATACAACTGACAATGTCCAGTTTGTAGACGTGGGAGTAAGGCTTGCTGTAACGCCTGAGATAAACAGGGCGGGTTTTGTCACGTTAAAAGTAAAACCTGAGGTTTCTAACGCAGATGCCACAAAGACAGTGCAGTTAAAAAATCCAGACGGTTCTACCAGGACAATTGTGCCTTATGTAACTACATCTGAAGCAGAAACGTCAGTAGTTGTAAAAGACGGGACCACTGTTATAATAGGCGGATTAATGAAGGATACGCTTGTAAATCGCAAGGAAAAAGTGCCTTTTCTGGGAGACATACCTTTAGTTGGAAAACTTTTCTCTTCCAACGGAAAGAGCAAAGAAAAGACAGAGCTGGTGATATTGCTCACCCCTCATATTATTGATGGAGATAAAACCTCAGAAGAGACGAAGAAATACATGGCTGACTGGGATAAAAAAGCAGAAGATGTAAAAATAGAAGAGCCTGAAGAGCCTGAAATTAAATTCTCAAAAATGACTGAGAAAAAAGAACAAACAAGACGTTATCCCGTAATAAAAAAGAAAACTGAGCCGAAGAAAAAATGGACGCCGCTTCTGGGCGCGTCAGACCGCGAGCCTGAAAATACAGAAAAACCTGAAACAGTAAACGCCGCAGCGTCATCGATTACAACCAGAACGCCTTACGAAGAATATTATTTTACTCTCAGGCAGGATATCAGCGATATTGCAAAGCGCGATAAAGATATCAGCGGTATAAAAGGCGAGGTCCAGATGCAGTTCACTCTGGATAAAGAAGGGTTTTTGGTGACAGGGCCTGTAGTGCTTAATAATCCTGACCTGAGGTTAGTGAGGAGCGCTATAAAAACCGTAAAAAAATATGTTCCATTTTCTCGTTTTCCAAAAGCGCTCAAAAAGGACCAGGCAGATTTTAATGTGATTATAAGGTATGAGTAGTGAGTCGGCATTTTTTGCTTGACGCATTAAAGATAATAATATAACCTATCTACCATGTTTAAATATTTTAAAATAATATTAATAGTGTTATCAGCGGCTGTAATAGCTTGTGAAAGGCCTGGTTTTTCTGAGTCAGTAGGGACCATTGAGGAAAGTAAGGCTACTTGGTATGCTATTATAGGCACTGAGAATAAAGGCAGAAAACTTTATGTAAAAGGCGATATTTTTTCTTCTGATGAGTATCCTGCCAGATGCCTGCGAATAGTAGAAATAAAAAAAGACACTCTTTTATTGGAAGATGTAGCTTCAAAAAATGGGATTATATTGAAGCCGGGCGAGAAGATACCGCTGGAAGATATCAATATGATATTTGAGAAAGCAGTTGAATCTGCTGCGCTTGAGTATAACTACAATAAGCCTGGTAAAAAATTTACAAGAAATCAACTGGAGGATTTTACAATAAAGAGCCTTGAGAAGAAAAAAATAGTCCTGGAGAAGGATTATGACGAACCGGCCCAGGCAAAGCAGCTTTCAAACAAGGAAAAGGAAATTTTTAACAGCCCGAGGGACAAGAAAGCTGATAAAAAAATTATAATAGCAGAACTGTTTGATAAAATAGAATCAAAAAAAACAGGGGATAATACGTGGACCCTGGACAATAACAGCGCTGAACCTGCGATGCATAACGTAGGCTCAGCGATTATGTCTGCGATAAAAAGGGTTGAGCCGGGGTACAGGCTGGGAGAGGGCCCGAGTTTGAAATTTGATACCGACCTTGGCACAGTGCTGGTGAACAAGGAAGGCTTTGTGGTCCATGATATTGCTGTCGCGAAACTTACAGATAATTTCGGGATAAGACAGGGCGATGTGATTAAAAGTATAAACGGGTATTCTGTTAACAGCCTCCTTGGAATTTACAGGGCATATGAAAATATAGCATCAAACAGCAGGACAAAACTTGTCAGTATTGATATAATGAGGGGCGGGAAGCAAAAAACACTAGTCTATAAAATAAAATAAGGGGGATTGAATGGATTACTTATTGACCGAAGAACAGATAATGGTTAGAGACATTGCCAGGCAGATTGCGCAGGAAAAGATAAAGCCTGTAGCTGCCAAATATGACGCAGAGGGCATATTCCCATGGGATATAGTGAAGATAATGGCTGCAAGCGATCTATGTGGCATATATATTGAGGAAAAATACGGCGGCACAGGCGGAGGCGCAATGGAACTTGTCCTGGCAACTGAAGAATTGTCAAGGGCGTGCGGCGGTATATCTCTTGCCTTTGCGGCAACAGCGCTCGGCACATTTCCCATAATCTTATTCGGCACAGATGAGCAGAAACAAAAATACCTCCCTGATATAGCAAAAGGTAAAAAACTGGCTGCATTCGGCCTGACTGAAGCAGGCGCAGGCAGCGACGCAGGCGCGATTGCCACAACCGCTGAGAAAAAAGGCGATTACTATGTTTTGAACGGCACGAAGCAGTGGGTTACAAACGGCGGCGAGGCAGAGGTTTACACAGTGGTCGCATCTACGAACAGGTCCAAGGGCGCTCGCGGAGCAGCTGCATTTATTGTTGAAAAAGGCACGAAGGGTTTTGAATTCGGAAAAAAGGAAGACAAGATGGGTATACGCGCTTCTGCAACCAGGGAGCTGGTGTTTACAGATTGCAAGATTCCAAAAGAGAATCTTCTGGGCAAGGAAGGCATGGGTTTTATCGTGGCAATGAAAACATTTGATCAATCAAGGCCTGGAGTAGCTGCTCAGGCAGTCGGCATTGCGCAGGGCGCATTAGACCTGACAGTTGAATATATGAAAGAGAGGAAGCAGTTTGGAAAGAGTATCTCCAGCTTTCAGGGCCTGCAGTTTATGCTGGCTGACATGGCTACTCAGATTGAGGCATCCAGGGCTTTAATATATGCATGCGCCAGGATGATTGACAGCGGGAATTCAAAGGTCGGGAAGGATTCTGCAATGGCGAAACTTTTTGCTTCTGACATGGCAATGAGGGTGACCACAGACTGCGTTCAGCTATTCGGCGGATATGGTTATATGAGGGATTACCCTATTGAGAAATATATGCGCGACGCAAAGATAACTCAGATATATGAAGGCACAAATCAGATACAGCGCGGGATAATAGCGAGTCATTTAATAAAAGAAACAGCTGCAAAATGAATATAATAGTCTGCATAAAGCAGGTTCCCGATACGACAAATGTAAGGATAGATCCTGAAACAAATACCCTGGTGCGTTCAGGCGTCCAGAGTATTGTAAATCCTTTTGACATGTATGCCATAGAAGAGGCCATCAGGCTTAAAGAAAAATTTGGAGGCATGATAACTGTAATTACAATGGGCCCTCCCCAGGCAGAAGAGGCGCTTCGCGAAGCAATATCTTTGGGCGCAGATGAAGCAGTTCTTG
>CAKKRB010000237.1 GCA_919902485.1 Omnitrophica bacterium GWA2_41_15
ATCTTCCTTGCTTAGTTTTAAATAATTAATCATTTTCTTTAATCGAGAGTAGCTTGTAGCCACATACGGTTCTGCATCGTCATATAAATTTATATTGTCCTTTGGGAAAGAATATCCGTGCGTTTCAATACCAAGCCTCTTCTCGTGGATGAGCAAAATTAATAAGGCAATGCATGAAGAACTATAAGCTATGGGATTTTTTAAGAAATTCCCCGTAACTCTTTTTATCTTAGCAAGAGACCAAATTCTCATTTATATGTATTTTAAATAAAAAACCCTCTGCAACATATTTTATCACAGAAGGTTAGGAAATCAAGCTCCCGGGCAGGACTCGAACCAATTCCTCTCTGGTTACAACCCAATAGTACTTAAACCAATTGGGTCAAAAATGTCCGGGCAGGTACAATGATAGGCTCTGTATACTTGAAACAATCCTTAGGAACGTACTCCATATCAAACACCACTTGGAACGCATGCTTTGCTTTAATTTTCTCCTGAAAATAAACCAAATTCTTGCTTATCCCTTCTTTTTGGGATAATTTAACTTCAACCAGAAACCATGGTTTTTTATCCCGCGACACTAAAAAATCTACTTCGCGCTTTTCCTTATCTCTGATAAACCACAAAGCATATTGACCCAGTCCACAATCCGTCCAATAATGAACAGCTTTTAATAAATGAGAGGCTATTAAATTTTCTACACGGCTTCCTTCCTCATCAACATTGATCCAATCCCATAAATAAGTCTTTGGTTCTTTAATAAGAGAGCGAGGAATATTCTTAGACCATGGCTGAATAGTAAAACAATAAAAAAAGGATTGCAATGTCTTAATCCAGCGGCGTATGGTATCAGAAGATACATTAACTTTATTGGCTATGTTCGAGTAATTGGTCAACTGCCCGGCCTGATGTTTTAGAATTTCGGCTAAAAGCTCAATTTGCCCCAGCTCCTGGATCCGGCTTAAATCCCGGATATCTTCCCGGATTAGTTGTTCCTGTCTAAGAGTTTTCCACCTATTCAAAAACTTGGGGTCGTTTTTTATAAACGGTTCTGGAAACCCACCATTTTTAAGTAACCTGTCAAATTCCTGTTTTTTATTTTGAAAAGGTTCATTAATTTCTTTCTCTGATAAATCAACCCTTCGACTACGCTCAGGGTTGATGCTGAGCGAAGTCGAAGCATCAATCCGTCCCAGTTCTCCTAACGATAATTGATGCAGCCGGTATGGGAAATATCTTCCCATTAGGCTATCACCGCCTTTTTTATAAACATCTAATCGGGAGCTGCCTGTAACAATAATGTTTACTTTTCCTTTGTATGTATCAAAAAATCCTTTCAAGAATGTTTTCCACTTACCATATTTATGAATTTCATCAAAAACAATAATTGGTATCTTTGAAGTTAGTTTATCCAACCCGGCAAAACCGGCAACACTATTAACTCCTTCCAGAATAATCTTTCTATGATCTAAATTGTCCCAGTTTAAATAAGAAAACTGGCTGGTG
>CAKKRB010000238.1 GCA_919902485.1 Omnitrophica bacterium GWA2_41_15
TACTCTTTGTCTATAAGATAGGCGGGATATATACGCGGTTCAGGGTGGATGACCTTGAGGCGTACCGCAGGAAAGGTATTGCAAAAGGCGATAAAAAATACCTGAACAGCAGACTTGACAGAGTCAGGGATTTTTTCTATTTTAACGATTTTTATATATATTCAATCATTGCAATTATAGTTATTCTATATTTTATATTTAAGTAGGGAACGGTTTAAAACCGTTCCCTACAAAAATAATAATGCATTCCAAAAAATATTTAAAGGGAATCCTGGGAAAGCTTTACTCTAAGAAAATATCTGTATCCAAAGCATTTAGGGCGCTTAAAAACCTTCCTTATGAGAACATGAAATTCGCCAGGCTGGATCATCACAGGGCCTTTCGCAAGGGCTTCGGCGAAGTGGTTTACTGCGAAAATAAAACGTTTGAACAGGTAAGTAAAATAACAAAGGCCCTGTTGAAACACAAAAACCCTTTGCTTCTTACCCGCGCCAGCAAATCCTTATATGATTTTTTAAGAAAAGATTTTCCAGCATTAAAATACAACGGGCCGGCAAGGGTTATATATCTTAAGAGGGGCGGGCTGAAAAATAAAAAAACAGTTCTGATACTGACAGCAGGCACGAGCGATATACCTGTAGCTGAGGAAGCCAGGGTTACGCTGGAAGTTATGGGCAATAGGGCCAAGACTATCTATGATGTCGGAGTGGCAGGCATACACCGGCTCCTGGACAATGTACCAGAGATTTCAAAGGCAAATGTTATAATAGTTGTGGCAGGCATGGAAGGGGCCCTGGGAAGCGTGATAGGCGGGCTTACAGATAAGCCTGTTATCGCTGTGCCTACAAGCGTTGGCTACGGGTCCAGTTTTAAAGGGATTGCGCCGTTACTTACAATGATGAACTCCTGCGCGCCTGGAGTCGCAGTAGTAAACATAGATAACGGGTTTGGAGCAGGTTATTTCGCCAGTTTAATAAATAAATAGATGTAGGGGAGGGTTTAAAACCCTCCCCTACAAAATGTCATGAAAAATAAATTTCTAAAAGACACGATATATGTAGTTGAGACGAACATTGACGACATGAGCCCGGTCGTTTATGAGACTGTTTTTGAAAAACTTTATAAAGCAGGCGCCCTGGAAGTTTTTCTCACGCCTGTCCAGATGAAAAAAACAAGGCCAGGCATACTTCTTACAGCGTTAATCCCGAAAAATAAACTGGAAAAAATAGCAGAGGCAGTGTTAAGGGAGACTACGAGTTTCGGCATTAGATATTATGAGGCAAAAAGGCTGAAACTCATCAGAGAGAGCAAAAAACAAAACGGGATAAAAATAAACAAGGGGTATATAGGCAGAGAACTTATAAAAGTTTCCCAGGAATACGCTGATTGCCTGAGAGCAGCATCTAAAAAAAGATCTCCGCTTAAAGATATCTTATGATAAAACACCAGGAAATCGTAAAAGATGTTGTGAAAAATATAGGGCTTCTTGATGATTCTAAGATAAAAAGAGCCCTTGAAGAGCAGTTTAATACCAAAGAAAGACTTGCGAAAATACTGGTAAGATTGGGTTACATAGCCAGCGAAAATATAGGAAGCGCGCTTGTGCCTCAAATAGGTATCCCGCCTGTTGCAATAAAGTCAGAAAATATCGCTCTTAAAGCAGTAAGCGCTGTTCCTTATAGCTTAGCCGTATCTCACAGGGTTGTGCCTTTAAAATTAGACGGAAGAATGCTTTTTATCGCAACAGATGATCCTCTTAATTTTCTCGCTAGCGATTTCTTTGAAAGAACAACAGGTTTTGATATAGACATGGCCCTGGCCCAGCCTAGCGACCTTGATAAAGCGCTCAAAGAGCTTTATTCGTCTAAACAGAAAGAAAAACCAGGCAGCGATTTGACCAAAATTTCAGAGGACATAAAGGATGTAAAGGGCGATGATGATGCCCCTGTGATAAAGCTGGTGAACGTGATAATAGAAGAGGCTTTAAAGAGGAGGGCGAGCGATATACACGTGGAGCCCCTTGAAAATAAATTCCGCATCAGATACAGAATTGACGGGGTGCTGCATGAAATACCAGGCCCTCCTAAAAGGCTTCAGGGATCCATAATAAGCAGGCTGAAAATAATGGCAGGAATGGATATAGCGGAAAAACGGCTTCCTCAGGACGGCAGGATAAAGATCAGCCTGGAAAACAAAGAACTGGACCTGAGGGTTTCTTCTTTGCCTGCCATACACGGCGAAAGCGTTGTAATGAGGATTCTCGACAAGACAGGTTTTATGGTAGGATTGGAGGATATGGGCTTTCTCCCTGAAAATAAAAAAGATTTTGAGAGGCTTGTAAATCTTCCTAACGGCATGGTGCTGGTTACTGGGCCTACGGGAAGCGGAAAAACCACTACGCTTTACGCGACGCTCAGCCACATAAACCAGAAAGAACGCAAGGTCATTACAATAGAAGACCCTGTGGAATACCAGCTGGACGGCATAAATCAGGTTCAGGTAAAACCTCAGATAAACCTTACATTTGCCAGCGGGCTCCGCTCAATGTTAAGGCAGGCGCCTGATATTATAATGGTGGGGGAAATAAGGGACCTTGAAACAGCAGAGATAGCTGTGCAATCAGCTCTTACAGGACACCTGATATTAAGCACGCTTCACACAAATGATGCAGCAGGCGCTATCACAAGGCTTGTGGATATGGGTATAAAGCCGTATCTTGTTGCCTCTACTGTGCAGTGCGTCCTTGCCCAGAGGCTGGTAAGGACAATATGTTCTTCCTGCAGAGAATCCTATAAGCCCAATAACGAAGAAATAGAGATACTTTTATTGAAAGATGAACAGCTTAAGGATTTCGAGCTCTTCAGGGGCAAAGGCTGCCCTCTGTGCAATAATACAGGCTATAAAGGCAGGATGGGTATATTTGAGCTTTTAATACTGAACGATGCTGTGAGAGAGATGGTGCTGGAAAATGCGCCCAGTACTGAGATTTGCAAGAAGGCCAGGCAGACTGGAATGAGGACTTTAAAAGAGGACGGCATAGAAAAAATAAAGCTGGGATACACAACAATAGAAGAGGTTTTAAGGGTAACGCAGGATACATGATAACATGGAAAACATAGATTTATCAAAGATAAACATAGAAAGAGATGCTATAAATAAAGTTTCAGCGTCCACCGCAAGATTTTACAATGTTATGCCTGTTAAGATTGAAAGGGATTCTGTTGTGGTGGCTGTGCACGATCTTTCGAACATGAAAC
>CAKKRB010000239.1 GCA_919902485.1 Omnitrophica bacterium GWA2_41_15
TATTTGTTAAACTTATTCATTGCTGCGTTAGCGCCTTCTCTTATCCAGCATTCGCAAGCCTGTGAAGTTATATCCAGTATTTCTGGAATTTTTTTAAGCTCCCCCTTTGTAAACCTGTTCAGCACGTAACTTGAAAGGTCTCTTATGTTTTTCCTGCCGAGAATGCCCATCCTCATCCTTGAGAATTCCTGGGTACCTGTAAAATCTATTATTGACCTCAGGCCCTTATGCCCTCCGCTGGAACCCTTAGGCCTGATCCTCAGGCTGGAAAAAGGAAGGGCTATATCATCCACTGCTACAAACATATCTTTGGCATCTATTTTAAACCAGTTAAGCATGAGCCTCACAGAATGGCCTGAAAGGTTCATGAATGTCTGCGGCATGGCAAGATATGTGTCCTCTCCTCCCACAACCCCCTCGCCTGTAACTGCATTAAAATGCCTGTTAGTTTTGACTTTTATATTATTTGCCTTTGCAAATTCTTCTAAAACTAAAAATCCTATATTGTGCCGCGTAAGAACGTATTTTGCGCCTGGATTGCCCAGCCCGACTATTAGTTTCATGTTAAATGAGCACGTCACTTATGGAGCGAGTGAAACGAGCGAACATAAGTGACTGTGCGAATTTACTTTTTCTCTTCTTTTTTCTCTTCCTTAGCTGGTGCTTCCTCAGTTTCCTCTTCTTCTTTTTCCTTCTTCTCTCTTATAAGCTCAGGCTCTGTTGATTCTCCTTCAACAGGCGCTGCAACAGTTTCTTCAATAGTCTTTACATGTTCAACGCTGAACACAATACTTTCCGGATCGCCTAATACCTTTACGCCTTCAGCAGGCGCTATGTTTTTCACTATTATTGTATCGCCCATTTTAAGGTTTGTAACATCTATCTCTATCTTATCCGGGATATTAGTTGGTAAACACTCTACCTCTATCTCCCACATAACATGCTGCAATACCCCGCCTTCCTGTTTTACGCCTATTGGCTCGCCTTTTGGTATAATAGGCACCTTGACCTTCAGTGTTTCAGTAAGAGATATCTCGTTGAGATCAACGTGCACAAGCGCATCCTTCACAGGATCCCTCTGTATTTCTTTTATTACCACTATCCTTTCTTTTTTCTTTTTGTCCCCCTCGACAAAAAGTTTTATAATTACGTTTTCGCCTGCGTCTGTGTGCAGGGCCTTTGCAAGGCTTTTGGCGTCTATTTTGAGGGATACGGTCTCTTCGCCTTTTCTGTAAACAATGCCCGGCACAAGGCCTTTAAACCTCAGTTTTTTATTGAGTTCTTTCCCTTTTTCCTCTCTTAAGTCTGCTTTTAATTCTACAAAATCCATTTGAATTTCTCCTTATAATGTAGGGAACGGTTTCAAACCGTTCCCTACGAATTAATCAAACAAACAGCTCACTGACTCTTCGTTATGTATCCTCTTTATGGCCTCTGCCAACAGAGGCGCTATCGACAGCACTTCTATTTTTTTATGCTTCTTCCCGTTTTCCACAGGTATGGTATTTGTCACGAATAACTTTTTTATCACAGAATCGCTGATACGTTTTATAGCGGGCCCTGAAAGTATAGGGTGGGTAATGGCGGCGTATATTTCCTTGCCGCCCTGTTTTTTTAACGCGGCTGCGGCCTCTACAAGCGAAGACGCTGTCGCCACAAGGTCATCCACTATAATCAGATTCTTTCCTTTTATTCCGCCGAGGATATTCATTGCCTCTGTGCCTTCTTCGCTTATCCTTCTTTTATCCACTATTGCGAGAGGCGCCTCAAATCTCTTGGCGTATGCCCTTGCCATTTTTATCCCGCCCACATCCGGAGAAACTATAACTATATTTTTCAGTTTTATCTTTTTTATGTGGTTCACAAATATATTCACTGCGTAAAGGTGATCCATTGGTATATCAAAGAATCCCTGGATCTGGCCTGCATGCAAATCCACTGTCAGAATCCTGTCAGCGCCTGCTGTAGTAATAAGGTTTGCCACAAGTTTTGCTGTTATTGGAACGCGCGGCTGGTCTTTCCTGTCCTGTCTTGCGTAACCAAAATACGGAAGCACTGCCGTAATCCTCTTGGCAGAAGCCCTTCTTAAAGCGTCTATAAGAATCAAAAGCTCCATCAGGTTATTGTTCACGGGAGGGCATGTGGGCTGGACTATAAAAACATCCTTGCCGCGCACATTCTCATTGATCTTTACCCGCACCTCTCCTTCGCTAAACGTAGTAACAAGCGTATCGCCCAGAGGCATTTTTAAATACTGGCATATCTCCTGCGCTAATTTCGGATTCGCATTACCTGTTATTATGACCATGGCCTTTCTCCCCTATTTTTTATTCTTATTTAACAGCCTCGCAGGAATGCCGATAACTGTTTTACCTGCTGGCACGTTCTTATTCTTTGTTACGACGCTTCCAGCGCCTGTTACTGCGCCTTTCCCAATCTTTACAGGCGCCACAAGGATAGTGCCTGTGCCTATAAAGGCATTGTCTTCTATGACGGTCTTATGTTTTTCTTTGCCGTCATAGTTCGCGACAATAGTTCCCGCGCCTATATTGACATTCTTGCCTATTATAGTATCGCCTATATAACACTGATGCCGTATCTTTGTATTTTCTCCCACAGAAGAACGCACCAGTTCCGCAAAATTGCCTATGCCCACATTATTTGCCACAACAGTCCCTGTCCTTAATCTTGCGCAGGGCCCGATACTGCAATCAGGGCCTATTTTAACATTATTTTCTATAAATGTATAGGGGTATATAACTGTGTCCCTGCCTATTTTAGCCCCGTGTTCTATGTAAGTATTATCAGGGTCTACAATCGTTACCCCTGAATCCATAATCCCGGCAAGAATCCTTTTCCTCATTACTGATTCTGCCTTTGCCAGCTCAGATCTTGTATTGACCCCGAGAAACTCCTCAGTGTCGCCTGTAGTCACTGATTCAACAAGCATATTTGACTTTGTAAGTACCTCTATGGTATCTGTGAGATAATACTCTTCTTTTTTATTCTCAGGCTGTATTTTCTCAAGGCTGTAAAAAAGCGCTCTTTTATTAAAACAATAAACCCCGACGTTTATTTCCTCAATAACCTTCTCATAAATAGAGGCGTCCAGTTCTTCTACTATTTTTACAATCTTATTGCCGGAAGAGCGGATAACCCTGCCGTAGCCTGTGGGGTTTTTAAGCTGGGCTGTTAAAAGAGTACAACTAGCTTCTGTTTCAATATGTTTTTCAATGAGCTTCTGTATTATATCCTGGCTTAAAAGCGGCGTATCCCCGTATAATATCAGGA
>CAKKRB010000240.1 GCA_919902485.1 Omnitrophica bacterium GWA2_41_15
GGCTGGGGCCATTCGGCACAGAGAGTGTTTCGCCGTGCGCTACGGTTTACGGCTCCCCCACACCCAGACAATACTCTGGGTACATAGATACCATCTCTGGGTGTGGGGTTCGCCGTAATTCCTTGCGCATCTATATTCAAAAGAATCTATTATGCCGAAACCTCTCAAATGTGCCTCAGACCCCAGCCTGCACAGGGCGAGCGACCCTTCGACAAGTGGTTCGACAGGGCTCACCACCTTGAACCATCCTGAGCGAAGTCGAAGGGGCTCAGGGTTCTTAGAGTCCCGAGCGAAGCCGAGGGACGAGAATCGGCGCGGAGCGAAGGACGCCACGCTGGGACGTCCGAGCGTCTTTTCGTAGGCCTGCCTTAGCCCTGCTTAAATTTGTCATGGGTTACAAAGAAGCTGTTGACTACATCAACTCCTTTATAAATTTCGAAAAGATCCCTAAATATCAATATACAGCTTCATTCAGGCTGGAGCGGATGGAAGCTATTTTAGAGGAATTGGGCAATCCGCATAAAGGGCTTAACGCGATACACGTTGCAGGGTCTAAGGGCAAGGGTTCTACCTGTGCTATTACAGCTTATATTTTAAAGGAGGCAGGATATAAGGTAGGATTGTATACTTCCCCGCATCTTTTAGATTTTAAGGAGAGAATTAGGATATTGTATAACCATCCTAATTGTGTAGGGAACGGTTTTAAACCGTTCCCTACGGCTTTTGAAGGGATGATAAGCGAAGAAGAATTTATTGAACTCGTAGAAGAGATAATGCCTGTGGTGGAAAAATTCAGAGAACATAAAATTTTCGGCAAGGCGTCTTTTTTTGAAATAGTTACCGCATGCGCTTTTTTATATTTTAAGAAACAAAGAGTTGACGCAGTGGTTTTAGAAACAGGGCTTGGCGGCAGGCTTGATGCGACAAATGCAGTAAAGCCTTTAGCGTGCGGAATAACAAACATAAGCCTTGAGCATACTGATAAATTAGGGGATACTCTTGAAAAGATTGCGTATGAGAAGGCGGGAATAATAAAAGGTGCCCCTCGACTTCGCTCGGGACGAGAAGGGTGGAGGGTGAAGGGTGGAGGGACGGTGGTTAGCGCAAGACAGGAAAAAGAGGCTGCTGAAACCATAAGAAAGGTTTGCAAAGAAAAGAACGCAGGATTATATGAAGTGGGCAAAGATATACAATATTCTATTGTAAGCTCAGATGAGAATAGCCAGGTTTTTGATTTAGAAGGGCCAGGGTATTCATATAAAAACCTGGAGTTAAATTTGATAGGCATGCATCAGGTTGAAAATGCGGCTATTAGCATTGGTATAATAGAATCTCTGGGTGATAAATTTAAAATTAAGGAGTCGGACATAAGAAAAGGTTTAAAAAATGCAATATGGCCTGGAAGGCTGCAGGCGATCAGTAGAAATCCTTACATAATATTAGACGGCGCGCATAATTCTGCCAGTATTTCTGCATTGATTAGTTCTATAAAGAAACTGTTCAAATATAGAAAATTGATAAGCGTGTTCGGGATATCAAGCGACAAGGATGTAAAAGGAGTCAGCAGCATGCTGGGGGCTGTAAGCGATATAATGATATTAACCAGGGCAAAGGATAATCCCAGAGCCAAGGATACAGCAACACTAAAAGCTAATTTTAAAAAGCCAGAACTCATGCTTGAAGAAAGCAGTAATGCGGATGAGGCTATAGAAAAGGCATTGAAACTTGCGGATAAAGAAGATTTAATACTGGTTACTGGCTCGCTGTTTCTGGTAGGCGATGCCATGAGCTATTTTAAAAATGCAAAAGTTGAAACGTTAATTCACAAAACAAGTCATACTCGTTTTGTGAATTAACGGGATACATGGTGTCTATTGTGAATAATATTTACTTAGATGATACGATTGCAGCGGTTTCAACTCCCATAGGCGAAGGCGGGATAGGGATTGTCAGGCTTAGCGGCAAGGACAGCCTGAAGATAGCGGACAAGGTATTCCAGTCTAAAGACGGCAAAAAATCTTCCAAATTCAAAACTTATACAGTTCACTATGGACACATTATACAAAAAGAGCACCAGAGCACCAGAGCACCAGAGCACCAGAAAGTTGTTGATGAAGTGATTTTAACAGTGATGAGGGGCCCGAGAAGTTATACCAAGGAGGATGTGGTTGAAATAAATTGTCATAGCGGGATAGCTCCTTTAAAAAAAATATTAGACCTTTGCCTTATAAACGGGGCAAGGCTTGCGGAACCAGGTGAATTCACGAGGAGGGCGTTTCTAAATGGAAGAATTGATGTTCTGCAGGCAGAAGCAGTGCTGGATATTATAAAGGCAAAGACAGAGCTTTCCCTGAGGTCTGCTTTGAATAACCTTGAAGGCCTTTTTTCAAAAAAGATAAATGAGATCAGGGAGAGTTTGATTGAAATATATGCTTACATGGAGGCTTGTATAGATTTTTCAGAAGAGGATCTTAAGGGATTAAGGCAGGCTGATCTATTTAAAAGGTTAGATAAAATAAAAAGTGAAATAGAAAAGTTAATTTCAGGCTCAAATCAGGGCAGGATCTTGCGGCAGGGTATAAAAACAGTCATATGCGGCAGCCCTAATGTGGGCAAGTCCAGCCTTATGAACGCTATATTAAAGGAGTCCAGGTCTATTGTAACCCATATTCCAGGCACCACAAGGGATACAATAGAAGAGGTTGTGAATATTAAAGGCATACCTGTCACGCTTATTGATACAGCAGGCATAACAGACACAGACCATCCTGTGGAAAAGGAAGGCATAAGAAGAAGTCATATTTATTTAGGAAACGCAGATCTGGTTTTGCTGGTTTTAGACGGATCCAGAAGGCTTAATAAAGATGACCTGGATATAATAAGGAAAATAAGGGATAATAAGGAGATAATAGTTGTTATAAACAAAATAGACCTGAAAGTTAAATTGGATATAAAAAGGCTTAAGAAATTTTTTCCTAAAAGCTCTTTTATCCGCGTATCTGCTTTGAATTTAAAAGGCGTAAATAAGCTGGAGAATGAAATATGGGATACGGTATGGAAGGGCAAGGCTCCTGCTGGGGATTTCATAGGTGTTTCAAATGAAAGGCAGCTTGAAATATTAAGAAGATGTATTTTAGATATAAATGAGGCAGTAAAGGCGCATAAAAGCAGCGTATCCATAGATTGCATAAGTGTTTATGTGCGCTCTAGCATAGAATCTCTGAGTGAGATAACAGGACATACGATAACTGAACAGGCGCTTGATAAGATATTTTCGAAATTTTGCATTGGCAAATAGATAGACAGGTTTTACAATGTTGTCCTAATCGTTAATTCACAAAACAAGTCATACTCGTTTTGTGAATTAACGGGATTTTTTTAAAAAAAATGGAGAGGGGGAAGAGATGGACAAGGGTAAAATAAAGAAGGCAGTAAGGATGATTTTGGAAGCAGTTGGCGAAAACCCAAACAGGGAAGACCTTAAAAAAACGCCTGAAAGGGTAGCGGATATGTATGAGGAGATATTCAGCGGCATATCAAAGGATCCTGCAAGAGAATTAGAAGTGCTTCTGGCTGAAAAACACGATGAAATAGTGCTTTTAAAAGACATACCTTTATATTCTATATGCGAACACCATCTTTTGCCTTTCACAGGCAAAGCCCATATTGCTTATATACCTAAAAATAACAAGGTTACAGGCTTAAGCAAGATAACAAGAGTTCTAGAGATTCTTTCAAAGAGACTCCAGGTGCAGGAAAGACTTACAACTGAAGTAGCTGAAATACTCATGAAAAAACTAAAACCAATGGGCGTGATGGTTATTATAGAGGCAGAGCACCTTTGCATGAGCATGAGAGGGGTTAAAAAATCAGGTGTTTTAACAGTTACAAGCGCTGTGAGAGGTGTTTTTAAGGAAAATCAAAAAACAAGGGCAGAGACACTAGCCCTTATAAAGAGTTAAAATCATACAATATAGTTTAAAAAAAGATAAAAAAAGTGTTGACAAATTATTTAATATAGGGTATACTCTTCTCAAGGTTTGTATCCCTCGCAACTCCATGAAAAACATTATAGACGCTCGGAGGCAATAATGAGAAAAGTATACCCCATATTTATTTTTATAATTTTTGTAAGTCTTTTATGCGCGCCATTTTTATATGCCATGGAACAGGAACCCAGGCCTGAAAAACCTAAGTTATCCCCATGGGGCGAGATAAAACTCCAGTATGATGACAATGTTTTTCTGGACAGGGAAAACAAAAAGTCTGATTTTATAGTAACCTTGACCCCTGGAGTAACTGCGTATCTTCCTTTTAGCGACAATCTTCTTAAGCTTGATTACCATGTAGATTTCAACAGGTTTGCGGACAATACATCGCAGAATGCTACAAATCATTATCTTTCAGGAAATCTTGAACTAGACTGGAGGAACCTTACCTTTAATATATACGATAAATTCAGCCGCGCATTTGAAAGGCCAAGTACTGAAGATGCTACAAGGGTGAAGAGGCAGGATAACAGGGCAGGCATTACTGTAAATTTTCAAAAGGACAGGCTTGGCATACAGCTTGGTTTTGAGAATTTCAAGAGGGATTATATAACACCTGCTTATGACCAGTATGACAGGACAGAATATATATATTCTTTAATGGCCACGCATCAGACATTCTCAAAAACAAAACTTCTCATGGAATACGATTTTGGAGACATAAAGTATGATCATAGCACTACCAATTCTGATTCAAATTACCATCAATTGCTGGTTGGCGCTATAGGCGAACTTACGCCAAAGACAACAGCCGCTATAAAAGTTGGTACTCAGTTCAGAAATTACAAGGACTCAGGAATTCCTGAGTTCAATACGCTGGTAATTTACTCAGATATGATACATAAATTTTCAGACAAAGATGCTCTGAAGCTTTTATTTACCAGGACAGCCAATGAATCCACCTATCAAAATAACAGTTATTATGAATTAAACAACGTCAATGGAATCTATGACCATTTCTTCACACCTAAATTACTCGGTTTTGTTACAGGCGTATATGAAGAGCATACTTATCCGCGCGAAAGCACAGAAGGGGCTGAAACCAAAAAGAGAGATGATAAATATTACTCAGCAGGCGCAGGCCTTAAGTATTATCTCCAGAAGTGGCTCACTCTTACTTTACAGGCAGAACACATTATAAGGAATTCAAACTTCGGTGTGTTTGACTATCGCGATAATCTTATTACACTCAGCGCAAAAGCAGTATTGTAAAAAAGGATCAATGTTATGAAATTTTATATTTGTTTTTTTTGTTTCTTCATTATGTTTAACTTTTCAAATGTATTTTGTGAAGAGTATAAGATTGATACAGGCGATGTTCTTACAATAACCGTATACGAGCAGCAAGATCTTACAACAAAAGCAAGAGTTAACTCAAGAGGCGAGATTACTTTTCCTTTATTGGGCAATGTGCATGTAAGCGGGCTTACTATAGACGAGGTGGGTAAGATTATAACAACTCTCTTGGAAAAAGATTATTTAGTTAATCCTCAAGTAAATGTTTTTATAGATACATATCATCCTGAAAAGGTATTTGTAATGGGTTTTGTGAACAGACCCGGGGAATATGAGCTTTCCAAAGACAGGCCAACCACATTTCTGGAAGCAATAACAATGGCAGGCGGCTTTAAACAGGGAGCAGCCCAGAACGGAACCAAGGTTATACGCGCAGAAGACGGGAAGGAAGTTACTATTCCTATAAGGGTTACAGATATAACGGAAAAAGGCGATAAGGAAAAAGATATTCCGCTTAAACCAGGCGATATTATTGTAGTGCCTGAAAGTTTCTTCTAAGGAGCAAGTAAGCATGCAGATCAGCGATTTCAATAAGGATATACATATAAGGGATTATCTGTCGATATTGATACGCAGGAAATGGATAGTCATAAGCTTCTTATTTATAACAGTCACTACCATTACAGCACTAACCTTTATGCAGAAGAATGTATACAGGGCCACAGCTACTGTAATTGTGGATGCGGAAAGCCCTGACGTGTTGTCTGTAAAGGATATTGTTAAGCTGGGCGAGGCCAATTATTTTGCTTATAAGGATTATATTGAAACTCAACAGGAGATAATAAGGTCAAGGCGCATGGCGCATAGCGTAATGAAAAACCTGAAACTGAAAGATAGAACTGAATTCCAGGAAGCAAAAGACCCGCTGGAAACCCTGCTTAAAAAACTGCGCGTTGAACTTGTGAGGGGCACCAGAATCCTTAAGATAAACATAGATGATAATGACCCTGTTCAAGCAGCCCGCCTGGCCAATGAATTTGCCAATGTTTATGCAAATTCTAACATTTCATTAAAAATGAAAACTTCCAACGATGCAGAGGATTGGCTTAAGAAAGAGGTTGATAAGCAAAAAATGAAGGTCAGGGATTCCGAATATAAATTACAGGCCTATAAAGAAAAAAATGACATAATCTCCATAGAAAATAAAGAAAATATTATAAACGACAGTCTTGTAAGTATTAACGGGAGCTATCTGGCTGCGCAGAAGAAAAGGGTTGAGGCAGAGACTACTTATAAGAGTTTAGTGGACAGAGAGGGCAATCTGCAGTTAGAAAAACTTCCGACTCTTTTTGCTGACAATGATATTTTAAAGGAATTAAAAAAGGAATATCTGAAACAGGAAACGATTTTAGTTGAGTATAGAAAAGTTTATAAGGATAAGCACCCTAAAATGATAAGGCTTTTTGAAAATATAGATTATATAAAATCCCGCATAAAAACTGAAGTAGAAAACGAATATAATTATGCAAAAGAAGATGAGGCCAAGTTCAAAAAGATGCTGGATGACCAGAAAAATGAATCCCTGGCCCTGGAACGCAGAATTATAGACTATAATGCCTTGAAAAGGGAGGTAGAAACAAATGAGCGTGTGCTGGATATTGTCCTGAACAGATTAAAAGAGACCTCAATATCAAGCCAGGTGCAGACAAACAATGTACGCGTTCAGGATCTGGCAGAGGCCCCTAAAAAACCTATTAAACCCAGGAAAAGACTGAATGTAGCGCTGGCTGTAATAATGGGCCTGGCAGGAGGTATAGGCCTTGCATTTTTCAGAGAATACATGGATAACACATTGAAGGATCCAGCTGAAATAGCAGGTTTACTGCAGATACCGGTTCTGGGTTCTGTGCCAAGGGTTAAAATTGACGGAAAATATATAAAGAACAAATCAGATATAGACAAAATTGTAGAAAAGGATTCAGCCTCTCTGGCTTCTGAGGCATATCGTTCAATAAGAACGAGTTTATTGTTTTCTTTAGATCAATCAGGTTCTGCGAAAAGCATTGTAATCACAAGTTCAGTTCCCAGGGAAGGCAAAACCCTTACGGCTGTAAATCTTGCCATGATGATAGCCAATAGCGGAGAGAAAGTCCTTCTTGTAGATGCTGACATGAGGAAATCCAGGGTTCATACAGTATTCAACATGGAAAATAAATCAGGACTTTCACAGTTTCTGACAGGAGACACAGATCTGATAGAAATAGTTAATATTTCAGGGGTAGACAACCTGTATATTGTTTCAGCAGGCAAAAGCACTCATAAGCCTGCAGAGCTTTTATCTTCTAATAATATGAAGATTTTCCTTGAGAAGGCAGGGAAAGAATTTTCAAAGATAATCTTTGACACGCCTCCAGTAGGGCTTGTCACAGATGCAGCCATACTCTCAAGCATCTGCACTGGAACAGTCTTAATAGCCGAAGGCTCAAGGACTAGCAGGGAGTTATTGAAAAGATCAAAAGAGCTCCTGGATAAGGTAAACGCAAGGATTTTGGGCGTAATAGTTAATAATGTCTCTATCTCAAGAGATAATTATTATTATCCGCATTACTATTACGGAAGGTACTATAAGACTTCATCTAAAAAATAAACAGGTCTAATATTTTTATTTTTTATCAGGAAATAACAGGTGGATTCTTGCTATAAAGTAGTTAAAAAAATATAAAATCGGATAATATCATTACAAGGAGAAAAAAATGAGAGAAAAGACTGACGCAGAGGTTTATTTTACACCAAAGCAGGCTGCAGAATGTTTTAACCTCAGCCTTTCTACAATCAAAAATTATATATATGCAGGTAAATTAAAGACGCTGATCACGCCTGGTGGGCATCATAGGATATCCAAGGCTGAGCTCTTATCTGTGCTGGAGGCTAAGGTTACTGTGGCTTCTGTTTCAGAAACCAGCGATATACAGCTTGCGCAGGTTTTGTGCAGCGCTTTATTTAATGTATTTAAAACCCTGGGCAAGCCAGGGGATTCATTTATTATTCACGGGAGAAAGGTTTCAAAGATTGCCTCTGATCTTTCAAAAGCGCTTGCCCTGAGCGCTAAAGAGTCAAAATACATAGAGATGGCAGCCTTGGTGCATGACATAGGAAATATCGGCATAGACAGGCGGGTTATATTAAAGGCAGGTTTATTGACCTCTCAGGAGTATGAGTTTATAAAAAAACATCCTGGGATCGGGAAAGAACTGTTGAATTCCATGAATCAGATGCAGGAGATAGCTGATATAGTCAGCCAGCATCATGAGAGAATGGACGGCAAAGGTTATCCTGAAGGTTTGTCAGGCAGTATTATTACAAAAGGGGCCCGTATTATTTCAATAGCAGAAGCCTATGATTCAATGGTTTCAGAATATTCTTATAAGTCCCCTGTTTCAAAAGATATGGCTATAGCTGAGCTTATCCAGCATAAAGGCACGCAGTTTGATGCAGACATGGTGGAGGTATTTGTAAAAATAATATGATACATTTTTTATTGAGCATAATAGTTATATTTGGTCCGATAGCCAGAGGCTCAGTAAGGCCATGGGCATTTTTGATCTTATATGCGCTTACAGCTATTGCATTGCTTATAGGCATAAACAAGCTTTTTTATGCAAAGGAAATAATCATAAGAAGAACCCCGCTCGATATGCCAATACTGGTTCTCCTTGGTGTTTATGTTATAGGAATTTTTCATTCACATTACATATATGGCTCTATTATGGAATGCACCAGGCTTTTCATACTGGCTGCAATATTTTATCTGGTTATAAATTTTGTAAGAGAGGAACAGGATATTAAAAAGATATTGAATATAATTCTTATGTCTGGAGCAGCCATAGCTGTATTTGGCATACTTCAGTATATGGGAGCATTAAATAAAGAATGGTGGGATAACCCGGGATTTCTTTCAGCTACATATGTCAATCATAATCATTTCGCAGGGCTTATGGAATTGCTTGCGCCGCTTTCAATAGGCATGATTTTAATAGAAAAGCAGATGGCCAAAAAGGTATTTTATGTCTACATATTTCTTATACTGGCTGCGGCATTTATACTATCCATGTCCAGAGGAGGATGGATTTCCCTGTCAATCTCAATGCTTTTCATGGCCTGTGTAATATCTAGAAAAGGCAGGGCAAGATTTGTAATGTTAATAATCGGGTTATTTCTGGTCACCTTTTTTATTTTTGTTTTGAATACTGTGGATACAGGCTTATTGTTTAAAAGGGTTTCCAGTTACAGGGAACTTGATTTTTCAGGCAGGGTGGAGATATGGAAAGGCACTCTTGGGATTATAAAAGACAATCTTTTTTCAGGCACAGGCCCAGGGACTTTTATATATAATTTCCAGAAATACAGGCCTCAGGGCCTTAATATGCTGGTGAATTATGCGCACAATGACTATTTGCAGGTTGCTTCGGAAACAGGGATTTTCGGCCTCCTCGCAATGATATTCATTATATTTAAGATAATAGCAAAGGGCCTGAATACTCACAGGATAGCGACCAGCTCTTTCAAGGTATGGATGCCCCTTGCTCTGGTAACAGGGGTTTTGGGCATGGCTATTCATGGCGTGGGCGATTTTAATTTTTATATACCAGCCAATGTGATTTTGTTTACTGTATTTTCAGCTATCATATTCAACATAAATTCCATGAAAGAAAAAGGCACAAAGGTTATTATAGCAAGGACTGCGCTTTCAGCGTACAGGATTTTGAAAACAATTTTAATATCAGGTATTTTAGTGTTTATTATATTTACAGGCGCGTGCCTGACAGCTGAAATTTACTATAATGCCTCAGAAAAGGCTGTCATGAGGGATGATTTGAACAGTGCAGAGCTATGTTTGAAAAAATCAATAATATTCTATCCTTTGAATTACCAGTTTTATTATAAACTGGCAGCCCTGTACGGCGAAGAATCCAGTGCGGCATCTGATACAGCGCTATGCTTAAAGAAGGCGGAGATGGAATATAAAAAGGCGCTTAGGTTTAACGATACTGACAGCTGGGTATGGCTTGGGCTTGCAAACGTGTATTACAGGTTATATCAGATATCCCCTCTTGAGTATAAATTCAGGGATATGGCAGGGACAAGCTACAGGATGGCTTTGAAACTGGATCCGGCAAATTCACATTATATGAAAATGTTCGGCAGGTTTTTGCTTAATTCAGGAGAACCTGATTTATCAGGCAATGTATATCAAAAGGCCAGCGATTTGATGTCCAAATCTAAAACACTGGCAGCTTTTTCCAAGCGCTTAACCGACGCGGATAAGTATTTGAAAGCAGCTGATATGGCGTACAGCAGCCAGAACATAAAAAAGGCAATGATGTTTTACAAAATGGCTGAGCAATTTGGTAAAAAGGAAGCTACGCTGGGAGAGATCAGGTGTTATATGAAAATCTCTAATATGATGAAGGCTATGGAGAAATACAGAGGCCTTGAAAATTCCAATAAGAATAAGGCAGTATTGTTTACAGCTATAGCAGATTACTGTTTAAGCATGGGTTTGCATGAATCCGCTGAGAGATTTTCAGAATATGCGATAAATGCCGATCCTTTTAACCCAGAAGGGTATCAATTGAAGTACAGGTTAATCAGGATAATTTCCGGCGGGTATACTTACCCGGAAAAAGAGATTAATAAAATACTGAGTTTTAATAAAGTTCCAATCAGGCAAATTGACACAGGGCCTGGAGGATTTGATGTAAGATTTAGCGTAAAAGAGAATCTTTATAAAGATGGGACCTTTACAAAAGAAATGATTTTGCCAGCAGGTATTTATGAAGTTCGGATTAACGCAAAAGGCCAAAAAGCAGGCGGCATGTGGCCGCACATGATCATAAGGTTTAACGGGGTTGATATTATGGACGCATATATAGATAAGGGCAGCTATGATATTTATTCAGGCATAGCTATCGTGGATTACCCTGTTAATGAATTGGATATATTATATGACAATGATTATTATGACCCTGAGACAAAAGAAGACAGAAATCTATACATAGATGGGATTGGACTGAAGTCTTTATAAAAGCGGAGCTTATGTGAATTTTGAAAAGCTATTTAATCCAGAGGTTTTGTTATTAGCTGGGTTTTTATTTATAAGCGGCGTGTTTTTATTCTTTCTAATAAACAAAAATCTCATAGCAGGAATATACGTATGGCTTTTATCAGTATTATTTTTTAAATACAAGCAGCCTTTCAGAATAGAAGGCTTGCCATTGCCTGATTTTTCAATAGACAGGATATTGTTTATATTGCTCGCAGTTATATTCATAATAGGGATTTTTACCAAGAGATACAGGCTTTTTTCTTTCACATGGGTTGAGTATTCTATGTTTTTATTCTGCATGTTTGCGGTTATATCTATGATATGGACAGGCTTTATTTTTAAAGAAGATGGGAGGATCAGGATAAAGGAGCTTCTGACAGGTTACATACTGCCGTTTTTTATATTTTTTATAAGCCAGAATTCCTACGAAACCCATGAAAAAAGAGAAGGATTTATCAAATTGATAATATTGGCAGGCCTGTATTTGAGTTTCACAGCTATATTTGAACATTTTAGCATAAATCAACTGGTCTTTCCTAAATTTATACTTGATCCTGATTTTGGGATACACATAGGGAGGGCAAGAGGGCCTTTTGGCCAGGCTGCCGTCAATGGCACTGTCCTGGGTTTTGTATTAGCGGCATCAGCATATTTTTTATTCAATTTTAAGAAGACCGGGTTATGGGGGTTATGTTCTTTGATATTGTTAATAGTAACTCCTGTTGCGATATTTTTTACATATACACGCGCAGCCTGGATAGCTAGCCTGCTAAGTTTTACGATAATTATAGCTTTTAATTTAAGACAAAAACAAAAGATAGCTACATTAGCGCTCATTATACTATGTACAACCGCGGTTCTTGGAACTTCATTTTTTTTAGAAGAAAAAACAACCGGATTCGCGCTAAACAGGGCCAGGGATGAAAGTCCCATCTATGACAGATTGAATCTGTACATAGCCTCGGTAAATATGTTCATAAGAAACCCTGTATTCGGTGTAGGGTTTGGAAAATTTTCAGACAATTCGCCTGATTATTTTGAAAATGTAAGCGGGATACCGTATCAGGACAGCGAGCTTAAAGAACATGATACATTTATGGTTGTAATGGCAGAAATGGGCCTGGTTGGAATTTTGTTGATACTGTGCGTATATATTTTGATTTTATGGAGAAGCATAAGGCTTTATCAAAGGCTTGGGCCGAATAATTTAAGAGAGCGCAGTTTTGTGATTTTATTCTGGGGTTTTTTGGCGGTGTATATAGTTAATTCTTTATTTATAGAGATGAGGTATTTTGAATTCGTGAACAGCATATTTTTTATATCCGCTGGTTTTATATGCAGGATGGGAAGGGAATATAATGCCGAGATCTGTTGATAAAAAAGACATACTCAAAGACGCATCTTTCTTTTCGGGGAGTGTTTATATTTCCCAGGCAATGTTTTTTATAAGAGGGTTCCTGAATGCCAGAATATTGGGACCAGGGCTTTATGGTTTATGGTCAGCCCTTAATATTATATTAAGCTACAGCCTATATGTTCATATGGGAAGCCTTAACGCAATGAATAGAGAGATCCCGTATCAGAAGGGCAGAGATGCGCTTGAAGATATGGATAAAACCAGGAATGCCGCATTTACCGTTAATCTTGTAATGAGCGGTATGTTTTCTGCGATACTGGTAGTTGTCGCGCTTTTTTTATCCGGGAAAATATCAAAGGCAGAGTCGATCGGCCTTATTACTGTTGCTTTGCTTGCTTTTATTTCAGCTATATATGAATTCTGCCAGACATCTCTGATTTCATTTAAGAGATTTATGGTTGTATCAAGGGGGAATGTAATATTTGCTATATTAAGCGTTATTCTGACGCTATGGCTTCTCCCGTTATTGAGTATATACGGGGTATATATAGTAGCGGTGTCTATACCTTTATTTAATCTAGCATATCTCTGGTTCAAGGAAAGATATAATCCCCGGCTGGATTTCGATTTCAAGGAAATGCATAGATTGATAAAAATCGGGTTTCCAATGATGTCCATAGATTTTCTAGAGACCACCATTACAAATATAATAGGAATAATTGTACTTGGCATGCTGGGGAATGTGAATTTTGCGTATTATTCCGTATCGATGCTTGCAGCCAGATTTATGATGTATTTTCCCAAGAGCGTTAACAGGGCATTTGAGCCTCACATGTATCAGAGATACGGGGAAACAGGCCGGATAATTGATTTGAAAAAATATTTAATTAAACCCATACAGGTTATGACCTTGATTTTTCCTGTATTGATAGCAGGGTGTTATATTCTGGTGGAATTTTTTATAAGGCATTTTCTTCCTAAATACAGTCTGGCAATGTACCCTCTTTTTATAATACTGGTTTCCAGATTTTTTGTTTCGTTTTCCCCTACATCAATCGCATTTATAACAGCTCTGAATAAACAGAAATTTCTTATTCCAGTTTATGTATTCGGGATAGCTATTGGAGCTGGATGCAGCTTTGTTTTTATTAAAATTGGTTTTGGCACAGTAGGCGCAGCTATGGGGCTTTTATTATCTTGTTTTTTTATAGGTTCTGTTATGTTTCTTTATGCAATAAATGAATATACCAGGGATTTCATAAAAACAATAGGGTATCTGGCCGTATCCTGCATCCCCTTATTATACATAATGTCAGTCGTTGTGTTTAATGAAGTAATTATAAAAAACAGCCAGGATTTACCATCAGATATTTTCATAGTAATATTAAAATTAGGGTCTTTATTAATCTTAAGCTTTCCGCTGATATACATAGCAAATAAAAAAACAGGTATACTGACGGACATATTTAAGAGGTTAAGCGCATGAGAATAGCAATATTAGGGCCATATCCTATAGATGGAGAGATTAATAATATATACGGCGGAGTTCAGGCTGTGGTGGTAAATATGATCAAGGGCTTGTCCAGGTTTCAGGGATTGGAGATCCATGTCATAGCAGCCAGCGGGAGCATAAAAAAGAATAAAGACTTTATTTTAAAAGGGATACACATACACGGCATACCCATTGATAGAAAATTCGGGAATATAACATTTTACGCAAGGACCAGGAAGATGATATGCAAAAAAATTACGGGAGTCAATCCTGACTTAATCCATTCCCATATGTTCGGGTATTATACGCTGGCAGGCCTGGATTCAGGCCATAAGAATATTGTTGTGAGCACGCATGGTCTTTCAAATGCCGCATGGAATAAAAAGGCAGGGTTTTTAGAAAAGATAAGATACGATTTGCAGGACCGGATTTATATGAAGTGTTTCAGGGGTTCGGATAAAATAATAGTAAACAGCCCTTATACAGTAGAGTCTCTGTCAGGGGTTAAAAAATTTAAAATATATGAACTTAATAACCCTGTTTCGGATATATTTTTCACTTCTAACAATGCGCCTGAAGAGGAAAAAAGAATTTTATTTGTAGGTAATATATGCCAGGCAAAGGGAATAATGGTTATCCTGGAATCTTTGAATGTGCTTAGAAATACGGTCGAAGGCATAAGCGTAAAACTTGCCGGGCCGATCGTGGACAAAAATTTTTACATAAAAACAGTTAATTATATAAAGGAAAACGGCCTGGGTGAATATGTCACTTTTCTGGGCAGTTTGAATGACTATGAATTAAAAAAGGAGTATGAAAAAGCATCTATATTTGCATTTCCTTCGTATCAGGATGTAGCCCCAGTTGCGCTTTTGCAGGCAATGGCGGCAGGAAAGGCAATAGTGGCTTCCAGTATAGGGGGCATACCGTATATAATAGACGATTCTGTAAATGGATTTTTAATAAAACCAGGCGATGCTGATTCTCTGGCAGAAAAGATAATCCTATTTATTAAAGATGCCGGGCTTCGCAGGGAATTAGGGGCTAATGCCCATAAAAAGGTTTCTGAAAACAACAGGATAGATATTGTGACTGATAATCTCTATAGAATATATCAAGAGGTAGCAGGCATATGCTGAAGTTAAAAAAAGTTTCTAATTATGAAGAATTCAAGGCTTATAAATATGCATGGCAGAAGCTTTTGTCTGAAAGCAATGAAAGCAATGTATTTTTGACATACGACTGGATTGACATCTGCATAAAAAATTTCTGCAAGTTTGAGGATTTATTAATATTGAATATCTTCGAAGATGAAAATCTAACAGGCATAGCCCCGCTGGTGATAAAAAAATATAAATATTTCGGGCTTCCAGTGAGATCTGTGCGCTTTATAGGGACATCTATCTCGGATAGGATGGATTTTATTATATGCGGCAATAAAGATGAATGCTTGAGCATGATATTAGATTATCTAGTGAGCGTAAAAGAAAAATGGGATTTTATAGACCTTCAGGAGATAGCAGGATATACAGGCACCATGGACGCAATGGGCAGATGCGTTAAGAAAACAGGCCTTTTGAATATTACAGGCCCTTCAAAAAAATCTTTTTTTATAGAATTCAACAAAAACAAGGATGAGATTTATAATAAATTTTCTAAAAAATATTGCGCAAAATTAAGAAAAATAGATGCAGGAAAACCTGGTTTGAATTTTGAAATGGAAAGGCATATGGGTTCCTGCGCGGATAAAGAGAAAATATTCACAGTTATTTCTGAGATTGAGAAAAATAGCTGGAAAGGCAATAAAGCAGGAAGCCTGTTTTCAGAACAGAATCATATAAATTTTCACAAGGATATATTTGAAAGATTTTCAAATAATAACTGGCTGGACGTTTCCATGCTGATCCTGAACAAGGAACCCGTCGCTTATATGTATAACTATTTTTACGAGGGCAGGTCCTATAACTACAGTATTGCTTATGACGAAAGATTTGCAGATATATCTCCCGGCACAGTCTTAATGTTCTGGGTATTAAAGGATTCTGTCTTCAGAGATATAATCGAGTTTGATTTCGCGAGAGGCGAGGGGTCGTGGAAAAGCAGATTCACGGAAATGTCCAGGGAGCATAACCGCGTAAGGATTTTTAAGCCAGGGGCGTATTCGGGGATTTTATATATTTTGCAGTCAAAGGTTATGCCTTATATGAAAAATCAGGATATATTTTATAATGCCTGGATGAGAACAAAGGGAGCGTTCAAGTGGGATTAAAGAAAACAGACTTTAAAGATCTGGCGAAGGATGTGTTTTATTATTCAGGGATAGCAGGTTTATTTCTGCAGGTTGCAAAATTTTACAGGCATCCGGCACTGTTAATACTTACCTATCACAGGGTATACGATTCTTTGGCTGATTATGAGTATCTGGGGGTTTCCAGAGATGTCTTTGAGAGCCATATAAAATTTATAAAGGATAATTTTAAAGTTGTATCCATGCAGGAGGGAATAGGCGCTCTTTGCGAAATAAAATCAAAAGAGATCTATGCGGCAATTAACTTAGATGACGGATATATGGATAATTATATCAATGCATTTCCTGTGTTAAAAAAATACAACATACCTGCCACAATTTTTCTTACAACTGATTTTATAGGTAAAAGCCATATTTTCTGGTGGGACAGGGTTTTTAATATAATGTCTTTTGTCGGATCTAGCCGGCTGGAGAGCGGCATAGAAACTGACCGCATAGACAAGATTCTTGTAAATAAAAACGAAGATGAGATAGAAGGTTTTATCAGAGATATGGAGAAAAGATACGGATATAAAGAAAATCATGTACCATGTCCTATGCTTGGGTGGGCTGAGATAAAAGAGATGAGCAATTCTGGCATAAGTTTTGAGGCCCATACAAAAACCCATAAGAATCTATGCCTGCTGAAAGATAGGAAAGTCCTGGAAGAGCTTACAGGTTCAAAAAATGCGATAGAAGCTGGCTTGGGAAAAGAGGTGTTCGGTTTCAGTTATCCGTTTGGCATATTCGACCAGAGGATAAAGGGCCTGGTAAAGCAAGCTGGTTTTAAATATGCAAGGACTAGTTTCAAGGCATTTAATTATAAAGAAATAGACCCATTTTTATTATCCTGTATAGGAGCAGGGGCTGTATCAAAGCCTAGTTTTCTTGCAGCAAGGCTTTCTTCAAGCTTGTTTAATACTGGCGGGAGGCAGCATGGATATTAAAAATATAGGTATATACAGACAGGAAAGGCCGTCTTATTCAGAGAAAAAGCCGTATTTTCCTCCAGCTATTTTTGAAGAATACCCTTTTAATGACCGAAGTACAGATCAAAACAACTACGCATACAGCTCTATTAGAAATCTTCTTAAATTGCTAGAGCTTGATTCAGAAAATTTTGGGAAAAAATCCTGGAATCCTTTTGGATCTTTTATGAAACCAGGAGATACAGTATTGTTAAAGCCTAATCTTGTAAGGCATTTTTGCGAAAATGGAGATACAAAAGGACTTATGACCCATGGTTCTTTAATCAGGGCGGCGGCTGATTATGCTTATATAGCTTTGCAGGGAAAGGGCAGGATAATAATTGCTGATGGCCCTATGGATGACGCAGATTTTGAAAAAATAGCATCTATGTCAGGCATCTACGAAATCAGGGAATTCTACAAAGGCGAGACAGGTTTTGATATAGAGATATATGATTTGAGGCAGGAGATGGTTGTAAAAAAGCATGAAAAGATAGAGGAGAGAGTAAAGCTTGCAGGCGATCCTCTTGGATATAGCGCGGTAAATCTGGGGCCCATGAGCGCCTTTAAAAAAGGAGACCTGGATTATGCCTCTTTCAGAGGCTCTGAATGCAGGCCTGATATCATGTCCCTTCACCACAATAAAGAAAAGGACGAGTATTTAATCTCAAATACTTTTTTAAATGCAGACGTGGTTATAAATATACCTAAGATGAAGACTCACAAGAGGGCAGGCGTAACTCTTTCTCTTAAGAACCTGGTAGGTATTACAGGGGACAGGAATTGGCTGCCGCATTATAGTGAGAATGTGAGTTGTTCTAAAGTTCCACCCCGTAGGTGGCCAATTGGCCACCTACGGGGTGGAATTGAGGTTGTAAAGAATGCGATTGGGTTTATAAAACCTTTAAGAGACAGTTTAAGGCAGTTTACAGGTGTTACTGTATCTACAATGCGTTCAGGAAACTGGCATGGGAATGATATTATATGGCGCACTATCCTGGATCTCTGGAGAATAGCGTTATATGCAGATAAAAATGGAATAATGAGAAATGAAGAACAGAGAAAAACATTTGTAATAGTGGATGGCATTATTGGAGGAGAAGCAGACGGGCCTACAAACCCGACTGCTAAAAGATGCGGAGTCCTGGTAGCAGGATTCCACTGGCCTTCTGTGGATATTGCAGTAAGCCGCATCATGGGATTTGATCCGATAAAGATCCCAAAATTTAAAGGATTTTCACATCTCGCGGACATACCCTGCGTGTCAAATATAAGAGAATGGGATAATAAAATTTCAGGATTTAAGGGCATGTGCCTGAATTTCAAACCGCATTATGGATGGAAAAAACATATAGAGGCTGACACAGATGTTAAAAAGCAAGATTTATAAAAATAGTCCGGTGTTTATTCAAAATAGCCTTTTAACAGCAAGGGGCTTTATGTATAAGGTTTTACGCGAGTCCGGCGCATTCAGAAGCATGCTGTCTGAACTGGAACAGACTCAGCATTATACTGATTCCGAGATGCAGGAATGGCAGAATGAAAGACTTGTCCGTTTAGTGCGCCATGCTTATGAAAATGTGCCTTATTATAACAGGCTGTTCAAAAAAATGAAACTTTTGCCAGGCGATATCAAAAATGCAGAGGATTTGAAGAAACTGCCTTTTCTTACAAAGGAAGATGTAAGGGTAAATATAAACGATATTACCGCTAAGAATATAAAAAAAGCTTTTGTAGAAAAAACATCTACCAGCGGAAGTTCTGGAAAGCCGCTTACCCTTTACAGGGATATTTATTCAGTAGTTTTTGAAAATGCGCTCCTGTGGAGACAGCGGCGCTGGATAGGCGTAGATATGACTGACAGGATAGCTGTATTAAGGTCAGAGCAGATTGTGCCCTTTGAGGCGGAGAAGCCTCCTTTTTGGCGGTATTCTGTTTCAGAAAAGAGGCTGCTTCTTTCTTCTTATCACCTCAGGAGGAATAATGCGGAATATTATATCGAGGCCCTGAACCGCTTCAAGCCGGCTGCGATATTTGCAATACCCGGAGTCATTTATGCCCTTGCAAAACTTGCTGAAGAAGAAGGATTATTGCCTTTTATATTCTCGGTAAAAGCAGTTTTCACCTCATCAGATATGATCAGACCTGGATATAAAGAAACCATAGAGAGAACATTTGGCGGGGCTATTTATGATTTATACGGCTCTACAGAAAGGGCAGCAGCAATAGGTATGTGTGAATACAAAACTTATCATGTGTTTCCGGAAAATGGAATCATAGAATTTGTGCCTGTAAGCAATGGCTCAGGAGCCATGGAAATCGTTGGAACCAATCTTCATAATTACGTAATGCCTCTTTTACGTTATCGCACCGGAGATCTTGCTGAGATTTCCAGCACGCCGTGCAGGTGCGGGAGGTGTTTTACTGCAGTCAAGAAAATGCAAGGCAGGATAGCTGATTTCATGGTATCCAGGAGCGGTGTTATCCTTATGGAGGGAAGCTACCTTCTTCTCAAAGGCGTTGAGAATATTGTGGAGTCTCAGATAATACAGGAAGATATTGAGAGGATAAAAGTGAAATTTATCCCAGCTGATAATTTTTCCGAGAGAGACAGGAATAAGATTATCGAAAATGCAAAGTTCTACCTTGGCCCGGGAGTCCATGTAGTGTTTGAAGAGGTAGAAGACATTCGGAAACAGGGCTTCTGCAAGTTCAGGCCGTTTATTTCGCATATAAATAATATCAGGTGACAGTATGACAAAAGTTGTTCTTGTGATTTCAAAGATGGATATCGGAGGCGCAGAAAAGGTCTTTTATGATCTTGCCGAAAGATTAAGCCTGGATACCGGATACAGGGTTACTGTAGTATGTCTCTATGCGCAAGGCAGGCTTGGAGACAGTCTTGCGGCAAAAGGGGTGGAGATACATGAAAATATCTTAAAAGATAAATTTGACGCAGCAGGAATTTTCAGGTTAGCTGATATGCTCAGAGACAAAGCTCCAGACATTCTTTATATCGCAGGCCAGGCTGTAACTCAAGCTGTTTGTCTGATAGCCGGTATATTTGTAAAGATACCTTTAAAAGTCATAGGTTTTCATTCTCATAATCTGGTCCGGAGATCCTGGATAAAATCATTGACAGACAAGCTAAGCATATCCTCTGCAGGTTATATAACGTGTGTATCGGAATCCCAGAAGAAACATCTTGTTTCCGATAAGAGAGCGCAGTCTGAAAAAATAAAGGTTATCTACAATGGGGTAGATACCAAAATTTTTAAGCCATGCGCAAAAAAGGCTGATAATTCTATTGTTATAGGCGCAGTAGGTTCAATGAGAATGGAAAAAGGTTTTGATATTTTGATAAAGGCTATTCCCTGGGTTTTGAATAAATGCCCAAATGCTTTTTTTATGATGATAGGGGAAGGCAAAGAAAAAAATAACCTTGAGAAACTGGCATCTAATCTAAAGGTGGATTCAAGTGTCAGATTTCTTGGCCAGAGAGAGGATATCTCTGAGATCATACCAGCGTTTGATATTGCCTGCTCAAGTTCCAGGATAGAAAATTTCCCTCTTTCTATACTTGAATACATGGCGTGCGCTAAACCGGTAGTGGCTACAAAAATAGGGGGAGTGCCTGAGATGGTTAAGGATGGATTTAACGGAGTTGCGGTTGATGCAGAATCTCCTGAAGCTTTAGCAAAAGCCATAGTATGTCTGATAAATGATAAAGAATTGAGAAAAACCATGGGCATTAACGCCAGAAAGACTGTAGAGGAAAATTTTACAGTTGAAAAGATGGTGCAAAACTATAAGGATTTTTTTAGAGATATACAAAAATGAGAATTTTGATTACTACAACCTTAAATAAAAATATGACAGAGGCAAAGATAAAGCCGCTCTTGATGCTGCCTGAAGTGGAACAGGTATTCTATGTGTCTGACATGCCAGGCCCGTATTTTGAAAAAGTCAGATATTATTGCATGCCTGGCTGGATATTGAGATCCTGCAGGAATAATTCATTGGTAAGATGGACATATAAATTTTTTACAGCCGGATATCTGGCTTTATCCAAAAGACCAGATATGATTATGGGTTATGCATTGATACCTCACGGTATAAATGCGGTTTTAATAGGTAAATTGCTGAATATCCCTGTATGCGTAAATTTTATGGGCGGGAGTTTTTTAATAGAGAGCATAAATCCATTATTGAGAAAGCTGGTTTTAAGAATAGCTGATATGGCAGACATAATCACTGTCACAGGCTCGCGCACCAGGGATTTACTTGTATCAAAAGGTATCAAAGCAGGCAAGATAAAAATAATATCCAGCACTATAGATACAAAAAGGTTTTTCCCGCAGCATCTGGATAAGCAATACGACATTATCGCAGTGGCTCAGTTGAATCACGGCAAAAGAATAAGCATGTTTCTTGATATCATTTCCAGGCTTAAAAAATCCGGCATCAATTTGAAAGCTGTGATAGCAGGGGACGGCTGTTTAAAAAAAGACCTTGAGGAGTTATCAGAAAAAATAGGACTTCTGGAAAATGTATATTTTGCCGGATTCCAGCCTGATATTGAAAAATTTCTTAATGAGTCGAGGGTATTTTTGCTGCCTACGGCTCATGAAGGCTTGTCGCTTGCAATGCTTGAGGCAATGGCATGCGGGGTTGTGCCTGTTGTTTCAAACGTGGACAACCTTTCTGATGCGGTAAAAGACAGGTTTAGCGGAAGATTGATAGACAGGGATGATACAGAAGGGTTTGTTTCAGCTGTTTCTGAGTTATTAAAGGATAAAAGTATATATGAAACTTATGCGAAAAATTCAGTTAATACTATAAATGAACTTTATACAATTAATAATGCGGCTCAAAAATGGACAGAGATTTTAAAACCCTCACCCCAACCCTCTCCCATAAATGGGAGAGGGAGATTGTATCATTGGTATTTTAAAAGGTTAATGGCTATGAGCGCCGAGGAGGTTATTTACAAGGCAATAGGGATTTTAAGAAAGAAGATTTTATATTTTAAAGCAATCTCATTGGATAAGAAAATATTTTCATCTTCAATCAACAATAGAAAACCTGTATTTTTCATAGATAAACAAGATCTGGATTTTATAAGAGAGAATATTAAAAGATCTGATTCTGTTACGCATCCCCTCACCCCTGCCCTCTCCCATAAATGGGAGAGGGGGGTTACTCTTTTAGATGACATAAAACGCAGGGCAGGCTTTTCTGATTTTGAAATCAGGGCAATATGGGAACCTAACAGGTTTCAGTGGTTTGTGAGTTATGCCCAGATATATGCCCTGGATAGAGATGAAAAAATAGCAAAAGATATAGTTGGTGTATTAAATGATTGGATATCAAGAAACCCATTTATGAAGACCTTGAACTGGATGGACAGTCTGGAGGTTTCTTTGCGGCTTTTATCCTGGTCATGGATATATTTTTTGATAAAAGATTCAAAATCTATGGATGTTGATTTTGAAAGAGTATTTTTGAAAAGCATATATCTGCATGCGGAGTTTATAAAAAACAACCTGTCTGGTTATTCATCTGCTAATAATCATCTGATAGGGGAAGCAGCAGGCCTGTTTGCGGCGGGTATCCTGTTTCCAGTATTCAAGGCGTCTTCTGCATGGACAAAGAAAGGCAAGTTTATACTTGAGAGGGAGATGATAAGACAGGTATATCCTGACGGCGTGGATAAAGAGCAATCGAGCCATTATCATGAGTTTGTAATGGACTTGTATCTGATAGCGGTTATTCTGGCAAGAAAGAACAGCATTGTATTTTCAGAAGAAATGCTTTTAAGGCTGAACCGCATGGGTGAATTTTTGATAAGCATAATGGGCCAAAAAGGTAAAACCCTGTCCATAGGAGACAGCGATGACGGGGTTGCTTTAAAATTCGGGGTATCAGAAGAAGCGCAGAACGCCGTTTCTCTTATAAATACAGCCTGCATCCTGTTTAACAGGCCTGATTTTAAAATATGCGGAGATTATCTGGATGAAAAAAGCCTATGGTTAATGGGTTATGAAGGTTATGCCAAGTATTCTGCAATGGAAAAAGCTGATTCTAAGCAGGGATCAAAATGTTTTTCAGAAAGCGGTTATTATATCATGAGAAACAGGGAATTATGCATTAGCTTTGATTGCGGGGGTTTGGGTTATTTATCTCTTGCCAGCCATGGCCATGCAGACAGCCTGAGCATAAACCTGAACGTCTGGGAAATGCCTGTTTTTATAGATCCGGGCACGTACCTGTATCATTCATGCGGCAAGTGGAGGGATTATTTCCGCGGCACTTCAGCTCATAATACAATTAAGATTGACAAGCTGGATCAATCAGAGATAGAAGGGCCTTTCTTATGGGGTTATAAAGCCAGGTCTTTTCTCAAATACTGGTCCCAGAATTGCAGGATTGACAGGGTGTGCGGTTATCACACAGGCTATACGAGATTAAGCGACCCGGTTTCGCATGCCAGAGGTATTACATTCGATAAATATAATAATGAAATAGTGATAACAGACAGCATTTTTTCTAAAAAAAGACATCTTGTGGAGCAATTCTTTCATCTGCATCCGGATTGTTCTGTGGAACAATTAGATAGTCATTCATTCGAGATTATCAATGCAGCAGGGAACAGGCATGCCTGTTCCCTGCATATGGAAATAGACAAGGGCCTTGATTCGCATATTTTAAAAGGCTCTGAGTCGCCTATTGCAGGGTGGTATTCTGATAAGTTTGGAGAAAAACAAAAAACAATCACAATTTGCAATAGCTCTTATTCAAAAGGCCAAAGAAATTTTATTACAAAGATAAAAATCTCTAACAATGTTATTGCGAGGAGCGGAGCGACGAAGCAATCTGAAAAGGAGATTGCTTCGCTTCGCTCGCAATGACAAGGGATGGAAAGGTAATATGAGAATAGCTATATTCGGGCTTGGTTATGTTGGGACAGTTACAGGAGCCTGTTTTGCCATGCAGGGCCATAAGGTAGTAGGGGTTGATATAAATAGTGAAAAGGTTAAAGCTATTAATCAGGGAAAGAGCCCTATTATTGAAAGAGAATTGGATGATGTGATTGCTTCTGGCGTTAAGGCTGGTAATTTTTCAGGAGCCAGCTCTACAAAAGAGGCTATTGCAAAAACAGATATGGCAATGATATGCGTAGGGACTCCATCCATGGAGTCAGGAGCTATCAATGTAGGGCATCTTAAGTCAGTGGCAGAGGACATAGGCAAGGCCTTGAAGAACATGGGCAGATTTTATACTATTGTAATACGCAGCACAGTTCTACCAGGAACCACAGAAGATGTTTTAATCCCAGCGATAGAACAGGCTTCAGGCAAGAAACTGGATAAGGGCTTTGCTGTATGCGTGAATCCGGAATTTATGAGAGAGGGGAATTCCCTGGAGGATTTCTATAAGCCCGCTAAGACTATTATAGGCGCGGCCAGCGAGAGAGAAGCTGATCTTTTAAAGCGATTGTATAGTTTTACGCAAGCCCCGATCATTGTTAGCGACATAAAAACAGCGGAATTTTCTAAATACCTGGATAATGTTTTCCACGGCCTAAAGATATCCTTTGCAAACGAGATAGGCAATATTGCAAAAAAATCAGGATTGGATCCTGTAAAAGCCATGGAGATTTTCTGCAAAGACACAGTTTCAAACATATCTCCAAGATACCTGAAGCCTGGATTTGCGTTTGGCGGTTCCTGCCTGCCAAAAGATATTAAGGCGCTGCTTTATAAAGCAAAGACGCAGGATCTGGATATACCTCTCATCAATTCCATATTGAGAAGCAATGACATGCAGGTAGATATTGTTGCCAGAGACATACTCAGAACAGGAAAGAAGAAAATAGGCATGCTGGGCCTGAGCTTCAAGCCAGGCACGGATGATCTCAGGGAGAGCCAGCTTGTAAGGCTCGCTGAGATTTTAATAGGCAAAGGTTTAAAATTAAAAATATACGATAAGAATATAGCTATGGCAAAACTGGTAGGCGCAAATAGGAAATATATAAATAAAGAGATCCCTCATATCTCATCGCTTTTATGTAAGCGCATAAATGAGGCAATAAGAGATTCAGAGCTGATTATATTAGGCCATGATACAAAAGAATTCAAAGAAGCAGTGAAAAAGCTCAAAAAACCCCAAATTTTAATGAAGTTATGAAGAAAAAAAATAAAGTTTTAATATTAGTAGAGAATTTATCAGTGCCGTTTGACAGGCGCGTATGGTTAGAGGCCAGGGCCTTTAAAGAGAAAGGTTTCGGGGTAAGTGTTATTTGCCCGCGCTTCAAAGCTGAAAGGGCTTTTGAAATACTGGAAGGCGTAAATATATACAGGTATAGCGCCCCGCTTTCTACCAGAGGCTTATTAAGCTATATAATGGAATTTTCATATTGTTTCATAATGACTTTTTTATTAAGCATGCGGGCGCTTTTAACGCATGGTTTTGATTATGTGCATGCGTGCAATCCGCCAGACACATTTTTTATTATAGGTATGTTTTACAGGGTTTTCGGAAAAAGATTCGTATTCGACCAGCATGACCTATGTCCAGAGGTATATCTTGCAAAATACGGAGAGCATAAAAAAGATTTTTTTTACACAGCGCTTTTATTACTGGAATACCTGACCTATAAAACAGCATACAGGGTTATCGTAACGAATAAATCATATGAAGCAATTGCGATATCCAGAGGCAGGCTGGATCCAGGGAAGGTTTTCGTTGTAAGAACCGGCCCTGATCTAAACAGGTTAAGGCAGGCAGTTTCTGTTCCTGAGCTAAAAGCAGGAAAAAGATTTCTTGTCTCATATCTGGGAGTCATGGCTTTGCAGGACGGCGTAGATTATTTTATACGAGCCATAGACATTATTGTGAATAAGCATAAGCGCAGCGATATCTTATTCAGTTTAATAGGAAGCGGAGATACTATAGAGGATTTGAAAAAGATGAAAGATGACCTGGGTCTTGGCAGATCAGTGGTATTTACAGACAGGGTTTCGGACGATAAACTTGTAAATTATCTTTCAGGTTCGGATGTCTGCATAGCGCCTGATCCTAAAAATGCCCTGAATGATAAATCAACCATGAACAAGATCCTGGAATATATGGCAATGGCAAAACCCATAGTTTCTTTTGACTTAAAAGAGGCCAGGTATTCTGCGGGAGATGCGGCGTTGTACGCAGAACCTAATAACGTACAGGATTTTGCAGATAAAATACTGGAGCTCCTGGCTGATCCGGAAAAGAGAAGAATAATGGGCGGCATCGGTTACGAAAGGTTAAAAGGCGAATTATCCTGGGAATATAACAAAAAGAGGCTGATAGATGTTTATACAGTTAAAGAATGTCATACTTTCAATGTTAGGTAACACTAATTATTCTCGCCAGCCCTGGCAGGTTTTGAGAAAGGCCTCGCCGATTCAAGCGGGCACGGTGCCCTGCCTCCAGCCTGGGGCCGTTCGGCACAGAGATGCTTTCGGCGTGCGCTACGGTTTACAGCTAGTTTTTTATACTGAAGGTAGTCTTGACAGTATAAAAAACTTCGCCGTAATCCCTTGCGCACTTATATTCAAAAGAATCAATTATGCCGAAACCTCTCAAATGTGCCTCAGACCCCAGCCTGCACAGGGCGAGCGACCCTTCGACAAGTGGTTCGACAGGGCTCACCACCTTGAACCATCCTGAGCGAAGTCGAAGGGGCTCAGGGTTCTTAGAGTCCCGAGCGAAGCCGAGGGACGTCTTTTCGAAAACCTGCCAGGGCTGGCTAATGCGATATGTGTTCGTCTTTATGCTTTTATGTTCATTTGCACTTTTACCTGTCAGCCTATTTGCTGAAAAAGAGGAAAAGGGATGGTCCCCTTTTTATATCCCATGGAACTATTGCCCAGGTTCTAAAGTGGATATGAGTTTTATGCTTGATGCGCCTGCTGGAAAGCACGGCTTTGTAACTGTAAAAGACGGCCATTTTTATTTTAAAGACGGCAAGAGGGTAAAGTTCTGGGGTTTAAACCTGCATTCGAATACCGCGTGTTTTCCTAGCCGCAGCCAGGCCCAGGATGTTGCGAAGAGACTGGCGCAGCTTGGCTGCAATATTGTCAGAATGCATCTTTTGGATAATGAAGACCCGGGCGGAATTATTGACGCGTATTATAAGGACTCGCAGCATCTTTCAACTAATCAGATGGATAAATTAGATTATTTTATAGCTGAATTAAAAAAGAACGGCATATATGTATGTTTTGATGTGCTCGGGCTTGGCGCAAGAAAATTCAAATCAGGCGATAATTTACCCCAGGCTGATGTCCTCAGGCGCGGCGCAGACGGCATCTCATTTTTTGATGAACGGATAAAAGAACTAAGCAAGAAATTTGCGCTGGATTTTTTATCCCATGTTAATCCCTATACCGGTAACTCTTATCTGAATGAACCATGCGTTGCTTTTGTAGAAATGACCAATGAAAACACGCTGTTTCTGGGAAAATCCCACAAAGACTTTCCTTCTTATTATGAAGAGGAAATTCAGGGGATATGGAAGAAATGGCATAGTGATAAAAATATAAAAAGCAGTTATAGGGATTGGTATGAGGACAGGCAGTTCTTATACGAATTACAGGATGGCTATCAAAGAGATATGCATAAGTATCTTCGCTCGATAGGCGTAAAGGTTCCAATAGGGGCTTCTAATCTGCCTTATGATAACCTTGGCCTTCTTGCTGACAGCCATATGGATTTCACAGATATTCATGTCTATTGGGATCTTTCCGACGAGCTTGTAAAGATACATAACAGGCCGCTTATAAAACAGGATCATGCTAACCCTCGTACCATGGTGAATACCATGTCTATTGCAAAGGTAAAGAACAAGCCTCTTATTATTACAGAATGGGGGAGTGTGTGGCCGAATGACTGGAGGGCTGTAGATGTTATTAAAATAGCATCATACGCGGCCTTAAACAACTGGGATGGGTTGTTTATGTATTCTTATAACGGCGGCTGGGGAATGTCGTGGGATGGCCTTGAAAACAGGCTTTATTATGGGACAGTGGTGTTCAATGATCCCGCAAAAATGGGGTTATTTCCTGCAGCAGGGCTTATATTTTTAAGAGGGGATATCAAAGAAGCTAAAAATACTTATAAAATTTCTTATGATATAGGAAAACTTTTTAAAACATACGATATGTATGAAGACAGGACCAGGCTGGCAGGCATTCCTTATGTATCAAAACTGGAGAAGGATTTTAATGAGGCAGGGAATTCAATGTCCAAAGATCAGGCTTATCCTTATATAAAGGAGTTACGGCCGCAGGGCATTGTTAAGTCTGATACAGGCGAAATTTTAAGGGATTTTAAAAAAGGGATTTTTATGCTGAACGCGAGAAATGCATTTTCTTTCTCTGGTTTTATAGGTGGCCAGGATACAATTCCTGCATCAGATAATGTTAGTTTTTTCACAGAAAAAGACTTTGCGGCCTTTACCATAGTTTCCTTAGATGGCAAAAATATTATAGATTCAAAAGATCTTTTGCTTACAGTTGCAGGACGGGTAAGGAATAGAGATCAGAGTTTTGCGCCGCATATAACAAAAAAAATAAATGATCTGAATAAAGATGTGTATATTTTAAATAAAGGGTCTGAACCCATAACAGTGGAACCCATAGAAGGCGTGGTTACGATAAAGAAGTCTGATGACAGAGAACGCATAAGGGTTTTTTGTCTAAATGAAAATGGCCTTATAAAATCAGAGATTCAGGCGGACAGCCGTAAAGATTATTATTCTTTCAGGGTATCAGGGGCCAATAGGACCATATATTATAAAATAGTAAAGGAGTGATAATATGATAAAAGAAAAAGAGCAGCTTTTTAGAAAATTATTGATGGCAATAGACATTTTTGTGGTAGCTATCTCTTTTCTGCTTTCCTATATCTTAAGACAGCATATCCATTTATTCTACAAGATTGACATCTTTCCGGGGAAGCAATTAATAGGGGATATGTATGTCTCTGTGAGATATTTCAATATCCTGCCTGTTGTGCTTTTCAGCTGGTGGGCTAGCCTTATGTCATCCGGGTTATATGAATCCTTCCGTAGAAAAAGCTTTTTCGAGATAATATGGGGAATAATAAAGAGCGCTTTTTTTGTAATAATAATTCTTTCTACCATAGAGTTTATATTTAAACTGGAGTTTCTAAGCAGAAGTTTCATATTGTTATTTTTCTTGATAACCTGTGTTTTGCTGATCATAGAACGTTTTTCAATAGTGTCTTTTTTACGGCACCTGAGAAGACAGGGTTATAACTTCAGAAGCATCTTACTGGTTGGCACAGGCCGAAGGGCAGAGAATTTTATCAAACTTGTGCATAAACACAGCGAATGGGGCCTGAAGATAATCGGGCTTATAGACGCTGATAAAGATATGGCAGGCAGGACAATCTGCGGGGAAACCGTGATAGGAGTCCTGGACGATATACCCGATATATTGAATCAAAAGGCTGTGGATGAGGTTATATTTATAGTCCCAAGGTCGTGGCTCTCTATTATTGAAAAAAGCCTTCTAGCGTGTGAATTGCGAGGGGTAAGGACAAACATAGCCGCTGACTTTTTCAATCTAAATATAGCGCGGTCTGTATCAAGCGACATTGAGGGAATGCCTCTGCTCAGCTTCCAGACAACAATAGGGGAAGAATGGCAATTGTTATTAAAGAGGATATTTGATATAATAGCATCATTGCTGGGCATTGTCATATCCGCGCCTGTTTTTATAGTGCTGATCGCGCTTATCAAGTTTTTGTCGCCTGGCGGCCCTGCCATATTTAAGCAGGTAAGAAGCGGTCTTAACGGCAGGAAGTTTGTGATGTATAAATTCAGGACAATGGTTAACGGCGCAGAAAAAGACAAAGACAGGTTGAATGCCTTCAATGAAATGGACGGCCCTGTATTTAAGATGAAGAAGGATCCCCGGGTTACAAAATTCGGAATTTTCTTAAGAAGTTCCAGTCTGGATGAGCTGCCGCAGTTATTTAATATCCTGAAAGGCGATATGTCTATTGTAGGGCCGAGGCCTCCTATTCCAGTGGAAGTTGAGAAATATGAAATATGGCAAAGGCGCAGGCTTAGCATGAAACCAGGCCTAACATGCCTGTGGCAGGCCAACGGCAGAAACAATGTGGATTTTGAAAAATGGATGAGACTGGATCTGGAATACATAGATAACTGGTCGATAGGCTTAGATTTCAAAGTCATATTAAAAACAATACCGGCTGTCCTGTTTTCAATAGGGGCCAGGTAAAAATAAAGGCAATGGCTGTGCAGGGGAGGGTTTTAAACCCTCCCCTGCAATGCGCCAAAATTAGCCATGGAGGATTTATGAAGAAAATATTTTTGTGTATTTTGTTATTTTCTTTTCTTGCAGGATGTTCAGCTGGTAGCAGTCAGGACAAGAAGGTTGTTGCGCAGATAAATAAGTATAAGATGACGATAGAAGACCTGAAGTATGAGTTTAAAAATGCGCCTTATGATGAAATAATGTTTCTTAAAACAGAAAACGGGAAGAAAAAATATCTTGAGGGTATTATAGAAAAAGAAGTGCTTTTGCAGGAAGCCCAGCGTCATGGCATAGACAGGGAAAAGGATTTCATGAAAAGCATTGAAAACTACTGGGAGCAGGCGCTTTTAAGGATACTGCTTGAAAGAAAGAGCAGGGAAATATCAAATCTTATAACTGTGTATGATAATGAAATAGAAGAGTATTACAAGGATTCAGGGGAAGACCTGCCTCTTTCAAAGGTGAAAAACGAAATAAGAGACATTATAAAACAAAAAAAACAAACAGAGGCAATGGATAATTGGATTGAAGAATTAAGAAAGAGGTCTTATATAAAAGTGGATGAAAGCATATTAAAAGAAGTGGAGGGATTATGAAGCACAAAAGAAGGCGTTATTTTATAAACAAGGCTTTTCAGGCAGAATTTATATTAAAATTTTGCGGACTCGTAATACTGGGCTCAGCCCTATTTGGGATATTATTGTATCTGTTCTCCAAAAATGCGCTGACAACTTCCTTTGAAAATTCCAGGCTTGTGATTAAAAGCACAGCTGACTATATTTTCCCAGGGCTTATATCCGGCGGCCTGCTAGTGGCTGTAATCACAGCGCTTTCAGCCACCATAGTAGTTGTCCTGATGACGCACAGGATAGCCGGACCCATGTACAGATTTGAGAAGTACATAAGGGAAGTTGGCTCAGGAAAGCTTTATTCAGATTTAAAGATACGGAAGAAGGATCAGTTTCAGAACATGGTTGAGGCATTGAACAAAATGACAGACGACCTTAAATTAGGCCTCGTGGAGGTTAATGATGTATCCGGGAAGCTGGATAAGTTAATAGGAGAGCTTTCTGACAGTTCAAGCAGGGAGATCCTTTTAAGGGAAGACATAAAAAGAATAGTCAGCGAGCTGAAAAAAGACAAGCAGAACCTGACAAGGGCCCTGGAGTATTTTAAAATTAAATATTGATACTCATTTGTTTAGCCAGCCCTG
>CAKKRB010000241.1 GCA_919902485.1 Omnitrophica bacterium GWA2_41_15
TCTTCTGGGAATAGCTGAAAAACTCAAGCTTCCCGGCTTCGGTAAAGACGGATTTGGCAAAGGCAAAGACTTTAAAAGAGAGGAAGATTTTTACCTTAAGATGGCTGCTAATGTTGCTTTTGGCGAGAAGGCCGATGGCAGCGATAGTGTGCCGAATGCTAACGATAAGGAGATGGAGCTATTTATCAGTTCGCGCCGGCACCTGCCAGATTCAGTTTTTAATCTATACAGGTGGCAAGATACCTGCGGCGCTTATTTTAGCAAGGTAATTTATGTTCTAAACCGCGGAGGAAGATTCCAGGATTACGAGAAATTCTACGATGGAGAACAGCTTAAAAATAAATACGGCAGGCTGATTAATTTATACTGCGAAAAGGTGGCGAAATCAAAAAATGCGATGAGCGGAAAACACTTTTTAGGCCTGGCAGGCTATTTTCCGATAAGTGATTGTTTAGGCAGGCCCATAGAAGATGAGAAGAGCGGATTTGATATGCATTTGATTACCTACCGGGAAATCAGCCAGTGTAAAACCAGGACAATAACCAATTATTGGCTCTTAGGTTTGCTGCCGGAGAATTTTATTCTCATCAATACTTTGGATGCCCAGCAGAAAGGATTAACTGATGGCAGCCGTGTAAAAGTTACATCTTTTTCTAACCCTGAAGGTATCTGGGATTTGAAGAATGGCCGGCGATTGCCAATGATTGGAAAGATAAAGATAACCGAAGGCATACGGCCGGGTATCATCGCCTTTTCTTTAGGCCATGGCAACTGGGCAACCGGCTCAAGCGATGTCAAGGTTGATAATAGGCTCATCAAGGGTGATAAACGCCGCGGTATGGGCGTTAATTGTAATGCCGCGATGCGTATCGATCCCTATTTAAAAAACACCTGCCTCATAGATTTAGTAGGAGGCAGTGTCTCTTTCTATGATTCTAAGGTAAGGTTGGTTAAGGTTTAGAAAAAGGGGGCGCGATATATGCCTAAGGTCTTGATTATTGACGATGACGTGGATATTGTGGAAGCGATGAAAGTAATCTTAGAGAGCAAAAATTACGATGTTGCGATAGCCAGGAGCGGAGAAGAAGGGTTAAAGAAAACAAAAGAAAGCAAGCCAGATTTAATTATATTAGATGTGATGATGGAGAGTATGGATAAAGGTTTTGATGTAGCCAGAAACCTAAAAAAGGACGAAAGACATAAAGATATCCCTATACTTATGCTGACAGCCATAAAAGAAAAGACCGGTTTAGGTTTTGAAAAAGAAGCAGGAGACCCGGATTGGCTTCCTGTGGATGGTTATTGCGAAAAGCCGCTTAAACCCAACGAGTTAATTTCAAAGGTGGAAGCACTTTTAGGGAAGAAATAAGATCCCTTGCTTAGGCAAGCCAAAATTTTCTTGCGATAATTTTGGCTTAAGCTTCGGGATTAATTCCGGCATATAACTTACGTTCACTGTCGTTCCGTAAGTTATGCCGTCATTAAGGAGGTGTGTAATGAGAATTTTTGGAATAGGAATGCAGGAGTTATTAGTAATATTGTTGATTTGTGTCTTGATTTTTGGTG
>CAKKRB010000242.1 GCA_919902485.1 Omnitrophica bacterium GWA2_41_15
AAGATACTTGAGTTATTATTGAATGACTACAAGATGGGGCTTGTGTGTTCAGAGGGGGCTGTTGGCACGCTGGACACAAAAGAAATAGCAAGTTTTCCTGATTATGCTGCAAGAGAAAAAGTCGGAAAGATATTTGTTAACGCAGGAGAACTGACAGGAGAAGAATATCTTGCAATAACCAAATATCCTGACATTCCTATATGGGGCATAGAAACTGAAGATATTTACTTTAAAAATATCATTGATTTCAATAAGATAATGAAATTTAATCCCCAGTCCCAGGTATTTATATCGCAGGCAAAAAAAGCGCTTGAAGAATTAAAAGCAAGGCTTTACACAAAAGAGCTTTTGGAATTAGACCAGAAGGAAGCGGATTATAAGGCGCAGAAGATAGAGACAAATGATTATATAACATATTTATTAAATAGGGAACGGTTTCAAACCGTTCCCTACAATTATAAGAATATCGCATTATTGGCGGAGACAATGGCTAAGGAAAAGGCCATAGACCAGTTGAAGATAATGAATGAAATGCAGAACCTATTGTTGAATTTGCAGTCTTCGCTTTTTAACAAGTCCCTGAAAGGAGAATCAGATTCCCTAAATGCAAATGCCAAGCTTTTCCATGACCAGAAGATTTCGCCTTTTTCATTTTATAGTTACCTTAAAGACCTCGCGAATAAGCACCTTAAAGACGAATTTTCTGCAAAATATCCAGCCATGAATAGCTTTGTAACCTATCTTGCGAAAGTAAATTCATTAGATTCCACAAACCTTTTCATAGAATTAGAAAACCTGAATTTTCAAATAAAAGAAGCATTATCAAAAACAGATGAGCAGAAAACTCTTGTAAAGGCGCTCCGAAATATAAATTTCTTAGAAGGATTTTTTAACCTGAAGGTATCAAACGAAGAATTAGATTACTACCTTAATAACAGGGATTCTCATAAAGTCGCATTTTTTGAATCATTTCTTAAACCAGCCATTAAAAAGTATAATATTAACACCTTTATAGACTATAACGCTTCTTTGATAGACCCGCATCTAACTGAGCTTGAAGAATTTTATAAGGTTGTAAAAGAACGCGATCTGGCAATGGTAAATAATTCATTGTCTGAGATAGAAAAACGCAATTCAAAGGTGAGCACTTTAATAGCAGGCGGTTTTCATACAAAAGGCATAACAAAGCTTTTAAAGGAGAAAGGCTATTCCTATATAGTAGTTTCCCCTTATTCCAAAACAGATATAAATGAGGAAAATTATCATTTTCTTCTTTCAGGCCAGAGAAAGCCTATAAC
>CAKKRB010000243.1 GCA_919902485.1 Omnitrophica bacterium GWA2_41_15
CGACGGCGCTCAGTATAAACCCTGAGCAAATACCCAGGGTATGCGTCGAAGGGTTTATTTAAATTTTATCTCATTAAATCTACGCCGATTTTATTAAATATAAATTTCAAAAATTCAAACCATATAACGCTTAAGATGCCTGCGGTCAAACACATTAAAATATCTGCTGCGTGTATGCTGCCGAAATGAAACAGCTTCTGCAAAAATGGCGTATAAAGAACTGCTGACAGGAATATCACTGCTCCGGCTATTACGATTATCAAAGCCTTGTTAGAGACGGAAAAGGAGGAAAGCATGGTCCTTGACCAGGAACGATTAGTTAAAATCAGGCATATATTAGATACAATCAGTGTAATAAATGCCAGAGTCCTTGCCCCGGTTTCAGCCTGCCCGAATCTTAACGCTGTCTTAAAAACAGTTATTACAACGATAAGGGAAAACAGGCCTTGAAGCAGGCTCAAGGACAGCATTTTTTTGCCAAAAAGAGGTTCTTTTGGGTCGCGAGGGCTGCGGTTCATGATATTTTTTTCAGCCGGCTCAGATTCAAAGACAACCGAACAGGCCGGGTCAATTATAAGTTCCAAAAAAACAATATGGACAGGATATAGTATGATAGGCCATCCAAATAAAATCGGGATCAGCGAACTTCCGGCTATGGGCACATGAACGCTTATGATATAAGCCATTGCCTTTTTTAAATTGTCAAAAATCCTCCTGCCGATCCTGACAGCCTCCACTATGGAAAAGAAATCGTCATTCAAAAGCACTATGTCAGAAGACTCTCTGGCAACATCTGTGCCGCGCTCGCCCATGGCAATGCCTATATGAGCGGACTTCAAGGCAGGGGCGTCATTGACTCCGTCTCCGGTCATGGCAACTGTTTCTCCGTTTGCCTTTAACGCGTCAACTATCAATAATTTCTGCTCAGGCGCAACCCTGGAAAAAATATTTACTTCTCTGATCTTTTCCCTTAATTCTTCAGGGCTCATCTTTTCTATTTCCGAGCCTGTAATAACCTTGTCAGGGTATTTAAGGCCGATCTCCTTTGCAATACGCTGGGCTGTAACAGGATAGTCTCCGGTTATCATCACTACCCTTATTCCCGCGCCATAACATTCATTGAGCGCATCAGGCACATTATCGCGCACAGGGTCTGCGAGCCCGATCAAACCTATAAATTTAAAATCAAAATCATGCTGGAACCCGGGAAGCCTCTGTCTCTCGAAAGAAGACGCAGCCACGCCTAAAACACGGAGGCCCTCGCTTGCCATTATATAAATGTTTTTGGAAAGGTCCTCTTTTTCTTTCTGGCCCAGGTGGCAGAGATCAGCTATAGCCTCTGGAGCGCCCTTAGCGGCAATAAGATAACCTTCCCCGCCTTCCTTTTTCCAGACATGCGACAATGCCAGCATCTTTTCTGAAAGCGGATATTCTTCAATGAGCGGCCAGTCCAAATGAATATGTTCGGTATCGTAAAGGGCTTTGCGGCCCAGCTCTTCCAATGCCTTTTCCATAGGGTCAAACGGGTCAATTTTACTGGCAAGTATTCCAAACTCTACTAATTTATGAAAGGGCTCAGGCAAAAGCCGCTCTTTGCCTGATTCAATACCAAAAAACTCTCTTCCATTGAAAATCTTTTTTATGGACATCTTATTCTGGGTTAACGTGCCTGTCTTATCCACGCATAACACAGTGGATGACCCGAGAATTTCAACAGCTGAAACCTTCCTTGTAAGAACATTATTTTTGGATAAGCGCCACGCTCCAAGGGCTAAAAATATAGTCAAAACTACAGGGAATTCCTCCGGCAGCATAGCCATGGCCAGCGTAATTCCGGATAATATGCCGTGCAGCCAATCGCCTCTTGTAAGCCTGTAAGCCGCCACTGCAAGAAGACAAAGAACAATGGCTGCTATAAAAATACTTTTTACCAGCTTACCTGTTTCTTTTTGAAGGAATGTCTGCTCCTCTTCTACTGAACTCAGGACTGTGCCTATCTTGCCCATTTCAGTATTCATACCTGTAGCAATAACTTTAGCTATGCCCTGGCCCTGGACAATCAGAGTTCCGGAAAAAACAAACGGGGAATCATCGCCTCCTGGTTTTTTGCGGACAGGGATAGATTCGCCTGTCAAAAGAGATTCGTCAGCTGTCATATTAATGCCCCATAATAAAACAGCGTCTGCAGGGACCCTGTCGCCTTCTCGAACTAAAATAATGTCGTCTTTCACAACTTCTCTGCCTGGTATTCTTTTCTGTATACCGTCCCGAATAACCAGAGCCCTCGGACTAGAGAGATCCCTTAAGGCCTCTATTGCCTTTTCAGCCTTTCCCTCCTGATAAATAGTTATGCCCATGACAACAAAGACAAAACCAAGAAGCATGACAGCCTCTCCGATATCACCCAGGATAAGATAAAGCGCGCCGCAGATAACAAGAAGGATAAACATGGGCTCTTTAAGCACCTCAAATACAATCTTCAGCACCCCTCTTCTCTGAGACGACGCAAGTTCATTGTATCCATCCCGCTTGAATCTTTCAGAGACTTCTCCTGAGGAAAGCCCTTTTATATTCTTGATTTCTTTTTCTG
>CAKKRB010000244.1 GCA_919902485.1 Omnitrophica bacterium GWA2_41_15
GGCATAATAGATGAAGCAGGTGAAGGCATAGACGAGCCCATGGAATATGACCCGTTTAATCTTTACGGGGACGACAGGGCGTTTGAAACCCCTTTCGAAATAACCAAAATCAAATCCATTCCTGAACAGGACCTCCAGAAACTGTATCCTTGCATAACAACATATTCAGTTGACAGGAATGTAGACGTTGAAGGAAGGTTAAAAGATAATATAAATTCAATGGATGCTCAGGCCCTGGCAGTGTTGCTTGAGGATGCAGGCGTCAGTGATCCTTTTCAAAAAGCAGTAAATATAATAGATGCCTGTGACGATGATTTTAGCCAGAGTATTATACCGAAACTTTATAACAGGCTGTCTGTTATAAACAGAGGCGATATCGGAGACTGGATATGGAAGAACGGATGTTATCAAAGCGATGTCAAGGACGGCAAGGAATTTACTCTTACATGGATTAATCTCCCGGAAGGGGAATATTATATAGGCGTATTTGGCATAAAGGATCAAATTGTGGGCGATGTTACTGTAAACGGCTTGACGCAGAACTCTGTAAAACACGGGGAGATATTGAGGATAGGGGCTATATCGTTTGAGAATAAGATTTTGAATCTGACTATAAAAAACAGCGCAGGTTCAGAGTGCTATTTTTCTTACCTTGAGCTGTATCCCAGATTGGGACAGCAGAATTTCAGCGCAAGTGAAATAAGGGGCGTGGAAGGAATCAGGATAAATGAAATATTGGTAAGGCCTGTTATAACAAAGAGCACTCTTGTTTCCCAGGCGCCTGGCGGAGACTGGGCATGGCAGAATGGGTATTATCAGAATAATGAACCCAAAGGCGGCAAGCAGGGCGAAGGGGAGTGGACATGGAAGGATGTTCCGGACGGTAAATATTACGTAAGGTTATTTGCAGGGGTCCAGAACCAGGAGATAGGCGATGTGGAAATAGGCGGATCTCGTTCAAGCAGCATGATGGATGGAGACTTGTTCGGCGCAGGAAAGGTTGCAACTGTTTCAGGGGGGAAGCTTACAATCAGGATCCAGAATAACAGAGAAACAGGTGCTGTATATTTTAAATCAATAGAATTGAGCCAGCAGCCCGACGGAGAATATATAGAACTTATAAATCTTACGCCCAGAGACGTAAATCTGGGCGGATGGACAGTCGAAGGCCCTAGCAAGGAAGGATGGCCTGCTACAATCCCTCTCGGAACAGCTATAGGGCCCCATGAACACCTGGCGCTTTGCGTTGATAAGGATGATACTCAGTCTGGCATAAACAGTAATGGGATTTCATTTGTTTCCATATATGGAAAAGAAAAGTCGCAAGCCCTGCATTTTTTAAGATCTATAACGCCTAATTCCGATCTTCTGTCCGATGGTTCTTTTATAGGAGGGAATTTTATAATACTTAAAGACCCCATGGGTCATGTGGTTGATAAGCAGGAATATTTCTCCGGCAATATAATTGATTACAAGGCCCTGGAAAAATCAGACCCCAGCTATGCAATTGATTCAAATAGTAACGGCGTATCTGATAACTGGTACGCGTCTACTGCAAAAAAAAGTGGAACGCCCGGGCTTCCCAACGATAACGACGGCATGAGGGAAAAGATAGGGGAAGAGATAATAGAGCACTATGATACAGAGGTAAATGTTAAGAGCAGTAATTTTTCTTCAATCGGCGAGATTGCATTTGTCCCTTTAGGTATTGAACCATGGAAAACAATACCTTTGGAGGATGTTGCCAAGATAGCAGACAGGCTTTGCGTATTTGGCATCAGGCTCGAAGCGGAAAACCATATTGTAAAAGGTTCTGAAGGCGGCTGGAAGGTTGTCCAGAGGGCGGCGCCTTTCACAGACTGGTGCGAAAACGGTAAAAAAGATTCCATAGGGACATGGAAATGGGAGGCAAGGGACGGCCTGAAAAACGGATATTACAAATTGAAAATATTTGGAGAGGAAGATCAGGCTGTCGCAGTATCTGTTCATCTGGCAGATGATACATGGACGCAGTTTACCCCCGGCCTTACCCCTGGCCCTGACAGCGGAATATTTTTTGGAAATATAGAGATAGGCACAGGCAGCGCTATATCTACGCCAAAACTCGTCCTGGAAATAAAAATAAAGAATAGTTCGGAGACAGGCGCAGCGCATTTTGATTTTGTAAGATTGGATCCGGTGGATAATCTATACGGCAGGATAAACATAAATACGGCTTCTAAGAAAGTCCTTACTGCGTTGCCCGGCGTGGATGATGCCCTGGCAGACAGTATTATAAATAACAGGGTGTTTGGAAATAAAAATGGCCTGAAACTCGGGATAGGAGATTTGATTTCTACTGGCGCCCTGGGCTCTGCTGATGCAGATAAAAAGAGCAGGTTTAAGCAGATCTCAAACCTGGTCACAATACATTCCGACTGTTACAGGATTATTGTAACAGGACAGATTTTAGAAAAAGGCAAGGTCCTGGCTGAGAAAAAAATCTGGGTGGTGTTTGAACGTTGAG
>CAKKRB010000245.1 GCA_919902485.1 Omnitrophica bacterium GWA2_41_15
AGAAAAAGCTATCATGGTTTTATACCTAAGGCCTTTTGGCATCATTGACATATTTTCTACAAAATTTAACATATATGCCTCCATGTTTATTAAATCACAGTATACAATACAATATGTCTAAATGCATTATTTATTTTATAAATCCCCACGGTAAAATTTCATCTTTATTTTTTTTCTTCAAATAAGCCCCAGGGTCAATGCCTGTTTCCTGAAAAGCCTCTTCCCATAATTTATAATTAAACTTTTCTTCCCAGGCCTGGAATCTGCCGCCCCTCTTCCACGCGCGAGCTATCACCTCTCCGATCCGCCTGTCTCCCCTGGCCAGCACTGCCTCTATCCTTGCCATCTCTGCGCTATGAAAATCCACCCTCATCCTAGAGCCTAGAGCCTTCAGCCTTGAGCCCAAATATACCTGTTTCTCTTTTACTTCCTCCAGGCTATTCATGCCTTCTCTTTCAAAATCAGAATGCGGCTTTGGTATAAAAGGGCTTATGCTTAAATTTACGTTTTTTATTTTTTTTACAAGCTCTATTATCGCATCCAGGTCCTCAGATATCTCGCCAGGCAAGCCTATCATAAAATAAAGCTTAACCTTTCTCCATCCTGACTTCAGGGCAATGCTTGATTTTCCTATAATTTCATCGTCTTTTATTTTTTTATTCAAGGTGTTTCTTAACCTTTCGCTGCCTGCCTCAGGCGCAAAAGTAAGGCCTGCCCTTTTTAAAGTGTCCATACCTTTACGCTCTTCAAAAGTTCCTACCCTTAAAGACGGAAGCGATATCTTTATCCCAAGAGGCCTGAATTTCTCTTCCAGCTTTACGGCAAGTTCTTCAATATGCGGATAATCGCCTGAAGAAAGAGACAATAAAGAGATCTCTTCGTATCCGGTATTTTTAACAGACTCCTCTGCTATTTCCATAATCCTTTTTACAGAACGAATTCTTAAGGGGTGGAAAATTTTGCAAGCCTGGCAGAATTTGCATTCATGCGGGCATCCGCGCATTATCTCTATGCCTATCCTATCGTGGACAATCTGTATATAAGGCACGATGATATCTGTGGGAAAATAGGAATTGTCCAGATTCTTAACAATGCGCTTATTTACGCTCAAGGCTCCAGGCTGAAGGCTGAAGGCAGGAACATAAACCCCCGGTATCTTAGAAAATTCTTTTAAAATATCTTCCCTATATTTCCCTTGAGCCTTGAGCCTTGAGCCTTGAGCCGCATGAACTATTTCTAATATTACTTCTTCCGCCTCGCCAATAACAAATACATCAATAAAATCAGCCAGCGGTTCTGGATTAAATGCGCACGGCCCGCCAGCTATTACAATAGGATCCCCATCAGCTCTTTTCTTTGAATATAGCGGCACGCCTCCAATATCCAGCATATTCAAAATATCCGGATAATTCATCTCGTATTGAAGCGAAAAACCTATGATATCAAATTCTTTCAAGGCATGAGACGATTCAAGCGAACAAAGCATTTCTTTTCTGTCCCTTATCCGCTTTTCCATATCATCCCAGGGCGCAAAAGCCCTTTCGCAGGTCACATCTTTTTCTCTGTTCAATATACCATAAAGAATCCTCATCCCGAGATGGCTCATGCCAATTTCATAGACATCGGGAAAACAAAGCGCTACTTTTAAAGCGCTGTCTTTCCACTCCTTATGGACCGCGTTCCATTCATTATTTATATATCTCGCTGGCTTTACTATGTCTAACACTTTATCTCCCCTGCGTTCCCTTGCGTTATTTCACAAAACGAGTATGACTTGAAATGTGAATTAGCGGTGGAGCGCGATGCTTTCTAAAATTCCAAGCGCTGCCATTGTCACCAAAAGCGACGAGCCGCCGTAGCTCACCAGAGGAAGCGGCAAGCCCACTACCGGCATAAATCCCATTGTCATGCTGATATTCACCAGCACCTGGATCCCTATCATTGTCGCCATACCGCATGCCACCAGAACGCCGCACGGGTCATCTGTTTTTTTCGCTATCTCAAAAGCCCTTTTTACCAGAATATAATAGAGGACTAGCAGTATCACGCCCCCAGCAAAACCCCATTCTTCTCCCGCTACTGAAAATATAAAATCAGTATGCCTCTCTGTTAAAAAATTCAACTGGTTTTGCGTGCCGCTCATCCATCCTTTGCCGAATACGCCTCCTGACCCAATGGCTATCTTGGATTGTATAACAGTATATCCAGCACCGAGAGGATCTATGTCAGGATTAATAAATACTGCGAGGCGTTCCTTCTGATAGTCCTTTAATAAAAACCATCCGAGAGGAGAAAGCGCGAGGCCTGTCCCTATTATAAAAAATAAATGCTTGATTTTCGCGCCCCAGATGTACAGCAGGACAAAAAATACAGGCACAAGCATAAGCGCTGTGCCCA
>CAKKRB010000246.1 GCA_919902485.1 Omnitrophica bacterium GWA2_41_15
CTAACCCGCACCACGCCTTCCTGGCCATCATCTACAGCAGGCACAAACTGCCATTTTCTTACATATCTTAGAGCTGCATGGTCTATCTCCGTAAATCCGCTGGATGTAACGCATTCCGCAGCCTTGACAAATCCATGCTTCGATACTATAAATTTAACGCTTACATTGAAATCTGAACTAAAATCTGAAGGTAAAACAGAAACCTTATTCAGGTCAGGCTTGTAAATTATTATTCTATCCCTTGCTTCGCCTTTCATAAAAAAATTGGAAAACTGAATCCTCGCGGATTCTTTCCTGTTGTATATCTTTAACCCCAAAGGCATGTGTTCATCCGATGAATATAAAAACTGTTCTTTTTTCGGCTCAAGCCCTATAAAATCTGATACAGGATAAGGCTGCGCCGGCGCAAGCTTTTTTGAATCAATGGAATCCAGTTTGTCTGTTCTGCTGATTAAAGAAACTTGTTCCAGGGTAAAAGCCTTTTCATTTCCCGGAACAATCCTTTCAAGTATATCCCCTATGAAAGCTATGGACGTATCGTAACTTTTTATATACCCTGTTTTTATAACAGGGGTAAATGAAATCATGATTACAGCGTGCCATAAAATAGAGGCTAATATTGCTATACTTAAATTCTTATCTTTCAAGAAAATCATATTTCTCATTTCATCTCTTGATTCGTCGCTATATTAACCTGTTTTATCCCGATAGCCCTGCAGAAATCCCATATGTTTACAACCTTGCTGAGCGTTACATCCCTGTCTGCTTTTATCAATACGTGTTCGCTGCGCGAAGCCTTTTCAAGCTTGTTTTTCAGCTCCATCAAAGTCACAGGCGTTTCGTTTAAATAAAACCTGTTATCCGAGGTAATAGCGATTACAATAGTATTTTCCTGCATAACCTCGCTTGTAATTGCCTTTGGGAGGTTTATTTTTATGCCTGGCTGAGATATAAAATTCGAGGTGGCCAGAAAAAATATCAGGAGAAGAAAAATACAATTTACAAGAGGCACCATGTCTATAACTGCGCTGGTTTCTATTTGTAAGCTGCGTCTGAATCTCATAACCAACCCTTTCGACAAACCATCCTGAGCGAAGTAGAGAAGCTCAGGGTTGATACTGAGCGGCGTATGCTTTCCGCGTTGAACGCCGCCGAAGTATCAATAACCCTCTATCCTTTGAGATAGTATATTGACAAGTTCTATTGCGCTGCGTTCTATCTCAAGAACAAATTCCTCAACCCTGCCGGCTAAATAATGGTAAGCGACCATAGCCGGAATCGCTACCATAAGGCCTGCTGCTGTAGTTGTAAGAGCCTGCCAGATGCCTCCAGCCATATCCCCTGCAGCCACAGGATTAAGAGATATTGCCTTTAACTGTATTGCCTGAAAGGCCTTCATCATTCCTACTACGGTTCCAAGTAATCCCAGAAGAGGAGCTATATGAGATATGGCTGCCAGAATTTTTATATATCTTTCAAGCTTCGGTACTTCCTGATGCCCTGTGTCTTCTATTGCCTCTCTTATTTCCTGGCGGGGCCTGTCGTGTTTCAGGATCCCTGCCTTGATTATTCTGGCAATAGGCCCTGGCGCATCTTCGCATATCTTTACTGCCTCCGCGATTTTATTATGTTTCAAGGCGTCTTCTATATTATTCATAAAAGCCACAGCGTCTATCCTCGCCTTCCTGAGATAATAAAGCCTTTCCAGGATTATGGCAAAAGCTATAATGGAACAAAATATAATAGGGTACATCAAAGGCCCGCCTTTTTGGATAAACTCTATCACGACCATCTCCTTTTGGTTACCTGATTCTATTGCCTTCTATAGCCTTAAGCCTTTCTTTAGCAAGCACTGATTCTTTCGCGTCCATTTCCGAAACTTTCTTATAAAGTTTTGCTGCTTCATCTATTTTATTTTGCTTCTCAAATAACCTGGCGCATGATAATGTGGCCTTGGCAACTATATCAATGGAATCAGGATATATATAACCGACCTTCATATATTCAGCTATGGCATTTTCAGCATCGCCTGATTCTTCATAAAGCTGTCCTATGGTAAGCTGTATCCCTGCATTAAAATCTCCGCGTCTGTCATCCAGGGATTCCTTATAATAACCAATGGCTTCTTTAATATTTCCTTCTTTTCTCATGATGTCTCCCAGATATTTAGAAGCCACTTTTATAAAAGCGGTATTTTTATAGCCTTCTGCAAACCTTAAAAGCCTTTCCTTTGCCTCTGCCAGGCTGTCTTTTTTCATCAGCATGTCTATAATTTTAAGCTCAGCCGATGGAATCAGGTCGCTGCCGGGATAGCTTGTTTTCATGCTTTCCATAGCTGCAATACCTTTGTCAAGCTCGCCTTTTTCATAAAAGATCATGGCAATCCTGTACGCCGCGTCATCTGCCATGGCGCTCTGGGGATGCGACTTTATTAGGTCATTAAAGTATTTTTCTGCCTTTGTGAAATCTTTTTTATCTTCGTAATATTCGCCCAGCCAGAATATTACATCGCCTGCCAGCTCGTCTTCAGGATACCTGGTTATATATTCTTCAAACTGATTAAGCGCTTTTCTGGTATCCCCCATCTTATAATAGCACCAGCCTATTTCATATAATGCGCGGCGGCCGGATTGAGTATCAGGCTGCCTAGATGCTATAGCCTGGAATACGCCAAGGGCTTCCTTGTAATCCGATGTATTATAAAAAGCGCAACCCAGCTGAAATTCAGCTTCATCCCTGTACTTTGCGTCCTTGAACCTTTCCAGAAAAACCTTAAACTCCTGGCCTGCTTCCTGAAAAGAGCCTTTTTTAAAATATGAAGAGGCAAGCCCGTAGCTGGCATCTTCCGTATATTTTGAATCAGGGTAATTTTTCAACAGGCTCCTGAAAGCAAGTATGGCTCCTTCGTATCTTTCTGATTTAAACTGTATCCTGCCTATCTGGTACTGGGCATAGTCAACATAACCGAATATGGCATCAGGGTTCACGTTTGCCTCTTTTAACACCATATCGTATGCCTCTGATGCCTTATCCAGCTGATTTAATTGAAAATACGCGTCACCCATTCTGCAGTACGAAGTTATCCTGTAAATATCATCGTCTGAGCTTTTTATCACTTTGCTGAACTCATCTATGGCATCATTATATCTGGATGTCTTGA
>CAKKRB010000247.1 GCA_919902485.1 Omnitrophica bacterium GWA2_41_15
CCAGGATTGCCCAGCTAAAGAGGCAGATTGAAGAAACAGACTCGGATTATGACAAGGAAAAGCTCCAGGAAAGACTTGCAAAACTTGCAGGCGGAATAGCTGTGATAAATGTCGGAGCTGCAACAGAAACAGAGATGAAGGAAAAGAAGGCCAGGGTTGAGGACGCGCTTCATGCGACAAGGGCTGCTGTTGAGGAAGGTATTGTTCCTGGCGGCGGAGTGGCTTTCCTGAGATGCGCTCCGAAACTGGATGATTTAAAAGTAGAAGGCGATGAGAAAATAGGCGTCAATATTATAAAACGCGCGCTCGAAGCGCCTATCAGGCAAATTGCGGAAAACGCAGGCATGGAAGGCTCTGTGGTAGTTAATAAAGTAAAGAGCGAAAAACAGAACATAGGTTATAATGCAGAAACTGACGAATACGTGGATATGGTTACATCAGGCATTATAGATCCTACAAAGGTAGCAAGGACAGCCCTTGAAAACGCGGCAAGCATTGCAGGGCTTTTATTGATGACAGAGGTTCTTATTTCTGATATACCTGAAGAAGAAAAGTCAAGCCCAGCTGGAATGCCAGGCGGCATGCCTCCTGGGGGTGGAATGTATTAATTAGATGTAGGGGAGGGTTTAAAACCCTCCCCTACGGGTTTGTATCAAATATTCAGCCTGCGGTGAGAATATCGCCGCAGGCTTTTTTATTTCTCGCGTAAATACTTGACATTTTGTCACAATAATGTTAAAATACTTTTAAAAAGTATAATATATTTATGAAAAATAAAATACTTACAATTATTCTTATATATTGTGCCTTGGATGTAGCGATTATAGGCTGGGCCTATCCGTATGCGTTACGAAATCCAGTGGATAAAACCTATCAAAGGGCCTTAGAATTTTTGGGTGGGAGCACTATCGAAGACAAAAACCCTGATTTCCAGAGTGTAAAATCAGCCATAGAAAACGCAGGAGGGATTCTATCAAAGGCAGCAAGGATATGCGGTGTAAAGCGGCCATTATTTGCAAGATTGGTATCCAGGTATGACCTTTCACGGTATCCAGAAGAAATAAAAATAGCGCGTATCCATTCCGCTCTGAAACAAGCAGGTAGAAACTTAAGCAAGGCATCAAAGATATATTATGGCAGAAACGAACCAGTAGCATTCAGGCAATTATTAAGACACTACGGCCTGTTTCATTATGATGAAGCCGCAGTGCAAAGTATATTGATAGATGTATTTGAAGGCAAGATTCAAGGATCAAAAATACTTGCGGAGCATCTTACTATCTTAAAGCAGTTTTATATTGAAGGGCTGGATATGGAGACTATTGCATCAAATTTAGGTAAGTCACCAGGGGCTATCAGGGTTAGAATTCATAGGGATAGAAATGCTTTGTATGCATGGTTGTATAGACGATATAATATACATGCAACAAGAACTAAAGAAGCTCTAACAGCATTGCGCAAGCCAGTTCAATGGATTTCTGGATACAGGGATTGGTTAAATCATTATGAAGAATGGCTGAAGAATCCTGCGAACAACCAGCCAGATACTATAAATTTTAATGTTAGTGAACATAAAATCAGTCAGGGATTTAATAATTTTTGTAGAAAGCATTTAAAGATACCAATTCCTAATGTTGTGGCCGGTCAAATTATTCCACGATTTGACCCTGACCATGGCTTTCTGCTTGAAATCAAAGATATGTCAGGAACATTACAGCATAGATATCTTATGGCAGATATTCTTGGCAGGAAGATGGAATCGTTTCAGCAGGGTTCTTTAGGCCTACCCTTAGAATACAAAAGATATTATGCACCAGGAACAGCTCTTGGGGATTTACTATGGCATAATGGCCCTGTAGATTTACTCTTAGCTTTTAAACCGCGGCATGTTATTGTTAGCAGATTACAATCTGAGCGCGTTGTAAAAAGTATAGTTTTTTTGCGCCGAAACATATCTATCCCAGTATCATATCCATTTGATACTATTATACCAGATGTGTCTGGATATGATTTAGCAAGAAATAGTAAAACAATAACTCTCTATGAGCCTTCTAAAAGCGAAACTGGCTCAGAAGAAAGAAGCCAGGCTGTTATGAGTATAATGATAACTGAATCAGAAGATGGTAGTTTGAATATACTGACAAAATGGTTAGGACATTATGGAGATTTGAATCAAGTAGGGGCACGAACGAAGATAAGCCGCGAGATAAAAGGATTTCTAAAAGGAAGATGGGGAAAAGATGTTCTGCTACCATCGTATATCGTGCCAGTCAGAAAAGTGCGGGATAGGCATGGGTATGAGTATAGAGTTGTAAATTGTATGAGACCTATTATTATCCCTGCAGGCTATTCTGATAATAGCTTTTTATTGGCAGCATTTTATTCATCAACAGGCGAGCCGCTATTAGGAATTTGGCAGCCTGCTTCAGATCCGGGAAAAGATCCACCTGTAAAAGTTCTGAGATTAAGAAATGGAAAATATGAGCAAGTTTATTTTTCTGATAAAACGCGGTGCCCTGCATTGAGTGTACCAGGAGTTAATAGAAGCAGTATATAACGCATTGTGACACTATGATATTTTTCAGCCTGCGGCAAGAAGTTGCCGCAGGCTTTTTTATTAGAGCTTTGTTTGACATTAAGTATTTAGTATGTTATATTTATGATAATAATTTATATTAAAAATATAAGGAGGAGAGGATATGCCGGACCTGCGCGAAATTCCACAGAAGCTGATTGACAATATTTCAAAGGTTATAGTTGGCAAACGCGATGTTATTCAACTTGTGGTAA
>CAKKRB010000248.1 GCA_919902485.1 Omnitrophica bacterium GWA2_41_15
AAACCCTCCCCTACATATGAAAAGCAGAAAACCTACCCGTTTACATGGATACGATTATTCGCAAAATGGCTATTATTTTGTAACCATGTGTACGTATAATCGCATTGAATGGTTCGGAAAAATAGAGAATGATCAGATGATATTAAATGAATGTGGCCAGGTTATTTCAGAATGCCGGCATGATTTGCCGAATCATTATAGAAATATTAAATTGGACGAATCTATCATAATGCCAAATCATGTTCATGGGATAATAATTATTGAAAATAACGTAGGGAACGGTTTAAAACCGTTCCCTACAAAAATGCATGGGTTATCAGAAATTATTCGTGGATTTAAAACCTTTTCATCTCGCAGGATAAACGAAAAAATAATAAACGACAATGCGCATTTCCATTGGCAAAAATCGTTTTATGATCATGTTATCCGAAGCGAAAAGGAATTAATAGAGGTGCGGGAATATATTGTTAATAATCCCAAGAAATGGGATTTGGATACAGAGAACATCTTAAATTGATTGACACCTACCTATCTTTTCTATATAATTTACATCTTATATAGGAGCTATAAGTATGTTACCTGATAAATACGGTAAATTTGGCATATTTGGAGGAAAGTTTGTGCCTGAAACCCTTATGATGGCGCTTGAAGGGCTGGAAAAAGAGTATAAAAAGGCTCAAAAAGACGTTAAATTCAAAAAAGAATTAGCTAATTTACTGGAAGTCTATGCAGGCAGGCCCACGCCTCTTTATCTCGCTAGAAACATATCCAAGAAGATGGGCAGGAAAATTTATTTAAAAAGAGAAGATCTGCTTCATACAGGCGCGCATAAAATAAATAATACTCTGGGCCAGGTTCTGCTGGCTGTGAAGATGGGCAAGAAACGTATTATTGCTGAGACAGGCGCAGGCCAACACGGCCTGGCAACAGCAACTGTAGCTGCACTGTTTGGGCTATCATGCGATGTATATATGGGCGAGGAAGATATTCATAGGCAGGCCCTTAATGTATTTAAGATGAGACTTCTCGGTGCGAAAGTAATACCTGTTTATTCAGGAAGCAAAACCCTGAAAGACGCTACGAGCGAGGCAATAAGGGATTGGGTTACGAATGTAAGGACTACATATTATGTCATAGGCTCTGCCATAGGCCCGC
>CAKKRB010000249.1 GCA_919902485.1 Omnitrophica bacterium GWA2_41_15
TTGAGGAGTTTTTGCCAGAGGCTATTATAATATCAAAATCCGCAAAGGCCAGGTTATTTTTCATAGCATACTCTTCTACTCTGGTCTTTACATTTTTTTCGCTGGCCCCCGGCTTTACAAATTTAACAGCCTGGTTCATTATCCTGCTTCCATGCTCGCAGGCCTTTGCAATATATCCTATCTCGCTTTTGTCTTTAACCATCCTCAGTGTTTCCACAGCCAGGGCGCAAGGCGCAAGCTTTATATTTTTCAAAGTTTTTTTCAGGTTAGAGTAAGCCGCGTAGCTGAAGTTATCAGCTTCAAAGCCGATGCGTTTTGAGCCTGTCTCTCTGCACGCATCTACAATCCCCTCCAGCATGTTTTTATTTTTTGTTATTGCAAGAGAGCGGTTTTTAATGGATTTTTTGTATTCCTCTTCGTATCTTGAGTCTGTTATAAAAAAATTCTTTTTTGGAGAAATAAACAAAACCGCATCCTCGCCTCTTGTCCCGGAAAGATAAGATACGTTTTGTTTCTTCCTTACCAGAAAGCCGTCAAGCGCGTTCTGCTCAATATATTTTATAAGCCTGTTCCGCCTGTCTGAATAATAATCCATAATGTTTCAAGCTGATAAATTTATAGCTGCGTCAAGACCGTAGATATAACTATCCATCCCAAACCCTGATATCTGGCCTTTTGCAACAGACGCTATCAAAGAATTATGCCTGAAATCCTCCCTGGCATATATATTTGAGAGATGAACCTCTACAGCAGGTATGTCTGTAGCTGATATGGCGTCTCTTATCGCGACGCTGGTATGGGTATACGCAGCTGGATTTATAAGAAGCGCGCTGTATTTATTTTTTGCCTTGCCTATCTTGTCCACTATTTCGCCTTCGTGATTTGATTGGAATATTTCCAGAGCCACTTTCTTTTTCTTTGCAATATCCTTTAGTTTTTTATTGATCTGGCCAATAGTAACCTTCCCGTAAATCTCAGGCTCTCTTTTGCCTAACAGATTTAAATTCGGCCCGTGGATAACTAATATCTTAATCATTTACCCTCCCTGTTCCAAATTGTAGGGGACGGTCGCGACCGTCCCCTACTCTGCCTCGTCTATCAGCATCACAGGTATCCCGTCTCTTATAGGATACTTTTTTCCGCATTTTATATTAGTACAGCATATTCTATTGTCCTTCAATTCAATGTCTGCCTTGCAAGCAGGGCATGCTAAAATAGCTAACAATTCTTTGTCAATCATTGATATTTTCTCCTTTTAGTTTTATAGGATACAATAATTGAAAAATCCCCCCTATTACGCTGTATAGCATAATCAAACCAAGCCATAAAAGAGATACTGCAAAAGCCTTTTCCGCTCCTATGTAGCCTTTTAAGAAATATACAAACGCGCCCTCTCTGACGCCCAACCCGTTTAAAGAAGGCAGCATGCTCACAGCCCACACAAGCGGGATAACAAGAAACAGCCTGAATAACTGTATGTTTCCGCCTATGCACAATACGAATAGATACGTGCTGAATATGGCCATAGACTGCAGTATTAAAGATATGCCTATGCCTTCTATTAAAATGCGCGGCTTATTCCTGTAAAAGTTTATTGCAGCGTATAATTTCAAGGCCTTGGTTTTCATGGCATGAATTATGCCTTTTTTTTCAGGAATAGTTTCCTGAAATTTATTATTTTTCTTCAAAAGAATGCTTATCACTGCCATAGTCAAAATAAATACAAAAGGCACTGCCCATACAATAAGCTTGTTATCCATGCTCCTGCCTATGAACAATAGCCCTAGAAGCGCTATCAACAGGGTAGACACCAGGCCTAAGATCCTGTCTGCCAGTACAGCAGCATAAGAAGCCATCTTGTTGTTTGTTTTCCTTGAAGCGTAATACGCCTTTGCAATATCTCCTCCTATTGCGGTCGGCAGAAAATTATTGTAAAAATA
>CAKKRB010000250.1 GCA_919902485.1 Omnitrophica bacterium GWA2_41_15
TACGATTATTGAAAGCCGTTGAAATACTAATCCCACCTGATAAATCAATTTCTCACCGGGCTGTAATGCTCGCATCTGTATCAGAAGGGCAAATCATAATAAAAAATTTACTAATAGCAGAGGATATAAAGCGCACTATAGAGGCTTTTCAAGCTATGGGTGTGAAAATTCATCTACCTCGTCCACCCCGTAGGTGGACAACCTTGTCCACCTACGGGGTGGACGAGGGTGTTGTAGTAGTTCATGGTGTTGGGATGCACGGATTAAAGAAGCCCTCCGGGCCTTTATATTTAGGTAATTCAGGGACAACGATGAGGATTTTGCCTGGAATTTTAGCAGGCCAGGATTTTGAAGTTGTTTTGACAGGTGATGCATCTCTTTCAAAAAGACCAATGAAGCGAATTGTAGAACCGCTCAGGAAGATGGGAGCGAACATATCTTCTTCAAGCAGTAGGGGACACTTAAGTGTCCCCTACTGCTTGAAGCAAGAGATCTACCCTCCATTGAAAATACATGGCGGAAAGTTAAAAGCCATCAATTACAAGTCAAGGATTGCCAGTGCGCAGGTTAAATCGTGTGTTCTGCTGGCAGGGCTTTACGCAAATGGAGTTACGAGTGTGACTGAGCCAGTGCAGTCAAGGGACCATACAGAGAGAATGCTTAAGATTTTTGGGTGCAGAGTATTTGATGAAACCCTAAAGGGTAAATTCCTTCGAGCTGGAACCCAGCCTTTAGGCTGTAGAGTTAGCGTCAATGGGCCGGCAAAGTTGAAATCACCTGGTACAATTGAAATTCCTGGGGATATTTCCAGCGCCGCGTTTTTTATTGTAGCAGGGTGTATTTTGCCAGACATCAAAATAACCATTAAAAATGTAGGACTGAATCCAACACGGACTGGGGTGCTGGATATATTAAAGCGAATGGGTGCAGATATTGTCCAGCTGCGGTATCTGCCTACGGCAGATACCGCAGCTGGACAGGTCAATGAGCCGGTAGGAGATATAATTGTCAAGGCAAGCAAGTTAAAAGGAGTTACGATTTCGCCGCCAGAAGTTACAAGGGCTATTGATGAAATACCCATAATAATGGTGGCTGCATGTTTTGCAAAAGGGAGAACTGTTATAAGAGGAATAGAGGAATTACGTGTAAAAGAAACAGACAGAATAAAATCAATGGTTACGAATTTACGCAAGATTGGAGCAGAGATTGAGATGAGGGGTAAGTATATTGTCATTAATGGAGGTAAAGTTTTGCATGGGGCAAAGGTCTCGAGCTTTGGGGATCACAGGACTGCAATGAGTATGCTTGTGACAGGATTAAGGACAAGAGGCAGGGTAATCGTAACCGGCTTGGATTGTATAAATAAATCATTTCCTGGATTTGAGAAATTGTTACGCAGGCTAAAGCCTGCGGCTACCGAGCATGAGAATTGGTAGTCGCACCCTTTAGTGCGCAACAAATTGAATTGACAAAGAAAAGGCGCTCTGATAAAATTAAAGCTAATTTAAGAGAGGTGCAGAATGATTAAATTTATTAGATTGCTGAAAAAGTACATTGATAATGTTTTAGGGCTGTTTTCGAATGATATGGGCATTGACCTCGGTACAGCGACTACGCTTGTTTATGTGAAAGGCCAGGGCATTGTCTTGTGCGAGCCGTCAGTAGTGGCTATCCAGAAAGGCACTCACAATGTCCTTGCAGTGGGCGAAGAAGCAAAGAGGATGCTGGGCCGCACCCCGGGCAACATAGTTGCGATAAGGCCTATGAAGGACGGCGTTATCGCGGATTTCGAAATCACAGAAGATATGCTCAGGT
>CAKKRB010000251.1:0-8045 GCA_919902485.1 Omnitrophica bacterium GWA2_41_15
CCAAGGGCAAATTATCCTTGCGTTATCAGCGTAAAAAGAAAAGACCAGCCTGACGGCCTGTCTACCCATACTGAAAACATAGGCATAGGCGGAATATGCGTAATATTGCCCAGAGACCTCGGCATATTTGCGCCTGTGGAAATAAGCCTGGATTTACTGGACGGCCAGCCCAGCATAGAATGCGACGGCACAGTTGCATGGGTAATCGCGAGTAAAGGAGATAAAAAGACAGAATTCTTTGACACAGGCCTGGAATTTACAAATTTAAAAAGAAAAGACGCTTTAAGAATAAATTCTATCATAGAAAAAGTGATTGAAACGCAATAAGTGCTTGACAAATAAAGAGTTAAGTGATAAAATTATAGTATGGAAGAGGAAAAAAGAATTTCCAAAAGAATATCTTTTGATTCAGCTATCCGGTATCATCAAAAAGGTTCTCAGAAGCAATATGACACCGTTGGTAAGGATATCAGCAATAGCGGCATAGGCTTTATTTCTAACGAATTTCTGCCAAAAAATTCCCACATTGTCTTTGAATTACACCCCCCGTGGCACCAGGAACCAATACAGACTCTGGCAGAGGTGGTCTGGGTATCAGATCAGCCTTATTCTGAAAGATTTTACGTAGGCGCCAGGTTTTTAGAACCTTTAATCGCGGTTTAAAAAACAAGTTTTACACAGTTTTTGTCTAATTTCTTGTGTATCATTAATATGTTAACCTTTAAAAAAGAATTAAATTTAAGCTTATTGCTAATACTTCTTTTATTCCTATTTAAAGATACATGCCATGCCAGCCCTGTTTACAAACAAAACCTCAGGGTTCCTCTATCCAGCCAAAATGGCATGACCCGTAGAGCAACATTAGCTGGCTTAGTAAGTGGAGCTGCACTTAAGAAGGCATTAGGTCAGGTTTTAGTTTACGATACGCCCACTCTGCTTACAGAAATAGGATTTTCCATAGACGCGGTTTATGGCAATAACAACATTCCAGCCATGACCCAGCAATTAAATGAGTTTTTTAGAAAAACAAGGCTGTCAGATTTTCAAGATAGGTATAAGAGTATAAAAACAAATGAGGATTATGGAGCAAGGTTGAGAAGTTTATTGGAAGAATTATTTTTAGCATACAACACAGATAAAGGAAGAGGTTACAAAGGGCCGCCTTCCACGCTTCTTATGCAGTTAATTTCAGGATTTAATACCGAGCATAATATATTTGAAGCAATAGAAGCATCAACCAATATTGATAAAAATGTAAAAAAGCGCATAATAAATGAATTTTTAAGGTGTTCATCCAAAGCTATGCTGGGATATATTTCATTGGAATCAATAGGCGTTGACAATGTCTACGGCGCCACTTCTCCGGAACATGTATTTACGGTTATTGGCAGAGGAGAAGGCCTGTACATAATAGCGGATTTTAGTGTAGGCGTATTTAGAATTATAGATGTTTCGGAAAGTTCTAAACAATATTACAGGGAAGGGAATTATTGTTTTTTAAAAGATAGCTATAAGATTTCGGATGACAATATGGCCATTCTCAGGGCTAAATTTAAGAGAGAGGGGTTAGCTGCGCTAAATAATTTTTCAGAAAAAGAAATAATAAATCTTTTTTATCCGCATATTTATATCTCGCCAAGGCTGGATTCAGAAGGCAGGAGAAAAGGCGTGCGTTCTGTTGTGCGCATGGAGCGCGGCCTTGCATTTGAGGATATAGGATTTACAGGCGAGGCATTAAAAGAATACGAAGAGGCCAGGAAATCTGACCCAGCATGTTCTGAAGTTTTGACCAATTTTGCCAAAGGTTTTCTAAGCGTTATTAATATAGGCAGGAGAAAGGGCATGGAAAAGGAAAGAGAAGCCGCTATAAGAGGCGAGGCGCTCAAGATGCTTAAAGAGGCTGTCAGGCTCAATCCGATGAACCCTGCTGCTTACAACGGACTGGGCAATATTGAAAGCTTGCAGGCTAATTGGGAAGAGGCGATAAAATATTTTACAGAATCTCTTAAACTGGATGGGCAATCCTGGAAAAGCATAGGCACTTATTGCAATTTAGGAGACGCCTATCGCTTATCAGGGAGGCTCCAGGCTGCAAGGAAAGTTTACGAGGATGGATTGAAAGTTTTTTCGCAGGACCCGATGTTGATTTTCAAGTTAGGATTGACTTTTTATGAATCAGGGGATTACAAGGAAGCGGACAGCCAGTTTAAAAAGGCTCAGAAGCTAACAGAAGGCAGAGTTTGGGACATTTGGTACTGGCAGGGCATGAATTATTTGAAGTTACCAGGTAACAATGAAGATAAAGCTGTGCAATGCTTTGTGCTGGCTGTAAGATTAAACAAGGAAAGTTTATCTTTGTTGACAGAAAAACAGGGCGTGTCAGACAGTATTAGACAAAAAGTAGAAAGAGAACTTGGCCCTGCCCTGGTTTCAAAAATAGGTTATTTAGCATTCCCGGCATTAACTTCTTTATAATAATATGGTGTTTTCATCTTCGAGAAATATAGAATCCTTAAGCATTGATCTTACCAATAGATGTAACCTAAAATGCCCCCATTGTATTATCCCGCTTAAGCAGAGGAAAACAGCAGGAGCAGTGATTAAACTAAAAAAGTTGAAGAGGTTACTGCCAGTTTTGTTAAGGAATAAGTGCCGGCATATTAAATTTAGCGGCGGAGAACCTATGGCGCACACTGATTTTAAAGAAATCTATCTTCTTGTAAAACGAGCAGGCATGGGGATCACGCTCTTTACAAACGGAACTTATCTGAATCCAGAATGGCTGAATTTCTTTAGGCAGTACCCATTGACACGGCTAGTAGTTACGTTATATGGAGCAAGCGATAAAGAGTATTCCAAGAATTCCTTGAGTGGCGAGAAAAAATTATTTACTAAAATCTGTAAAATTATAGATGACCTGCATAGAACAGGAATTAACTATGCGATACAAGCTCATGTCTTGAAAAACAACCCTGATTTAAGAAATAGGCTTGCTGAAAAACTGAGGAGCAGTGCGGATATCAGCATGGCAATAGCAGTATATCCGCGGAGCGCAAAAGATACCTCCAATGTAAATTGCGCTCTTTCGTTAGAGGAATGTAAGGCCGAGATATTGGAACAGAACCGCATTTTACTTAACAGTAAAGGCAAGTTTTTAAACGCGGACCCGATACGTATGGCTTTAGAAAAGAGAAAGAGTATTCTTGGATGCGGCGCAGGTTATTCAAAGATACATATAACAGCAGACTGGCGGGTTACCCCTTGCGCTTTTTATAGAAACGTATCTTTTGATTTAGGCAGATTTTCCTTGGAAACTATTTTTTATAAGATAATGCCGGATTTATTTAAAAAGAATGTTTCTCCGGAAAGTTTATGTTATAATTGCAATATGGTTAGGTATTGCTCAAGGTGCATTGCTTTAGGATATGGTTCTATCGGGACAAATGCCTTGCGGGAACAGCTTTGTCAATACGCCCAGTTGATGATAAGCGCTGCAGGCAAAAACTATTATGATTAATAGAAATACTGGGTATGGGCCAGGCGTTACTCTTGCTGGAGTTTCAATAGAATTTGATAGGGTTTTATTTAGAAGCATTCCTGATAGCTATATTCCCAGATGCAAGCGCCATGCTGGCTTTAAAGTTGACGCCCATGAAGTGAGTAAATTTCCTCCCATATTTTTTGATAAGAAAAGGAATTTAGGCGGTAATTTGTGGTGCGCAAAAAAAGAAGACATAGAATATTACCATTTTATGGATAGGAATGGCGACACTGGGCCAGTTGCTTTCAGTTATGATACGATCAAAGATATTTATACCTTGTATGTTTTAAGAAGGAGCCGTTATTATTATCCTTTCTCTCAAAATTTTTTTCAGCACCCTTTATTTAATGGTTTTTATGATATTGCCTTTTATTCTGCGGTATTGTCAAATTACCAGGGGTTTTTGATGCATGCAGCAGGATTCTATAAAAATAAAAAGGAAGGTATTTTAGTCTGCGGACATTCCGGAGATGGCAAATCAACTTTGGCTATTAAGCTATACGAGACAGGATACAAGATAATAAGCGACGATTGCGTTGCTATACGCCAATCCCCAAAAGGATTCTATATGTACCCAACGCCCTGGATATGGAAAAAGAATGTCCCATCCAGCAATATCGAAGGTGTTTATCTTTCCAGCATTTATTTTCTTACAAAATGCCGAAGAAAGAATACGCATATCAGGGATATTTCTATGAAAGAGTTTTTTCTGAAATGGCATGAATATGTAAAATTCTTTTCATTTTTTAAAGAAAAAACAGCCTTACTTGCTGATTTATCTTTAGGCATTGCCAAGCAGGCTGAAAGATTTCAATTGTCTTATGTTTTAAAAGATGGTATTAACCATAACACGATAAGATTAATTCCGGTGCAGTAAATAATTTTACAAAGGAGGGAGATTATGAAGACATTTTTCGATGGAATGACAAAAACGCATTACATTGTAAAAGGCGATAGGGAATGCATATTCAGGCAATTTGATAACAATGAATACTTATTAAGCGTTTATAAAGATGGTTTGCAAGGAGACTATCAAGATGAGCAAGGCAATAAAACAGATGAACTTGTCCCTTTTTACCTCTTGAGCCAATCTGCAGCTATAGTCTGGCATCTTTTAGAAAATTGCCCCACACCTGAAAACCTGTTAAGCTTGATTAAAGGATGTTATGCAGATCATGAGTATCAAGAGATTGTAAAAGACCTGGATAAATTCCTTAATAATCTCTACAGGTTTCATCTTATCAGCCTATCTGAAAGCCGGCCAAGCGTAAATACTAATGCCAGCGTTTTTTCATCTTGTGATAGATTAGAACTTAAGCAGATGCTAAAGAAAGAGAAGCAAAAATATGCCCCTTTTAGCATAGAACCACTTATCATAAATCAACATGTTTTTACTGAGTTATCCGCGTGCCTACCACCGCCAGCAGAACAGCCATAAGATTAAGACAAATATCAAAAAATGACTCCCCTTGTTCAATAAGAATATAAATCCGCACCCACCTTGACAAATCTAATATCGCAAGGTATACTTTTTATCACTTATGGCTGAAGAAAAAAATAAACAGAGTATGAATAAGGTTTTTGCTTTATTAAAGCTGATAGACAAAGATAAAAGATACGATCCTGAAGCCTATTCCTTTATCATGGCAAGCCTGGATTTTACAATGAAAAGGCTGAAAAGAAAAGGCCACATAACAGGCCAGGAGCTTGCTGACGGGATAAAGGATTATGCCCTGGACCAATTCGGGCCGATGGCAAGGATTGTGCTTGAAAAATGGGGCATAAAGTCAACTAATGATTTCGGCGAAATAGTATTTAACCTAATAGGTTCAGGATTATTAGGCAAAACAGAAGAAGACCACAAAGAAGACTTCAATAATCGCTACGACTTCAAAGAAGCCTTTGACAAAGGCTGCAAATATTCCCTTCATTAATCTGCCGCGTTAATTCACAAAACAAGTCATACTCGTTTTGTGAATTAACGGCATCACTATTCAAATAATACAAAAATAGTTAATTTTTGCTTGTATATTTTTCTTTCCTGTATTAAAATAACTGTAGCTATGGTAAAAACTTTGATTGTTTTATTATTTTTCTGCGCGGTTTTTGTGACGCCTTGCTTTGCCCAGGAGGATACGATAGAAATCGATTCGCAGGTTATAAGCATAAACTCTGACAAGGAATACGTCATAATCAAAGCGGGGTGGAATCAGGGCATTGAGATAGGCGACGGCCTTATTATACACAGAGGTGGTGATAAAATTGCAGAGGCGCAGGTAATAGAGGTAAGGCCTGATGTTTCTGCCGCGGAAATATTAAACGTAGAAAAAGAACAGATAAAAGAGCTTGTAGAGCAGGTGATCGAGAAAAAAAAGGAAATAAAAGAAGGCGACAGCATCCTTATTGTTAAAAAAGCAAGAAAATATTACGCAAGAGGCAATCAGGTTTACCGCGAGCAAAAAAAATCAAAATGGACTACCCTTCTTGGATCCAGCGCTGAAATTGAGTCAGCCGCGCCTGTAGAAACCGTAGGCTCAGGAGGAATTGAAACCATAAGGCCTGGCAGGGTTCATGTAACGCAGGGAGGCAGCATTGTAAGGGCTGACATAGAAGCTGATTCAAGCACGGTTTTTTCATATGCATTGATGGCGTTAAGGGAAAACGGGTATTCTGTCTTATTCTCAAACAGGACCTCAGGCCTTATTACAGCTGCCACCCCCATAGAACTTTCTATTATGAGCGAGTTGTGGGCAGATGCTCATGCAAGAATTGAACACAAACTGGTAGTATCTCTTGAGCTCAAAGATAAAACAGGGTCTACGGAATTAAATGTATCCGCGTTCAAAGAACATACTCAAAAAGGAAAGCAGGTAAAATTCCCAATCACAAGGGATTCAAGATATTACAATAACATGGTAGAGCTTGCTTCAAAAATAAAAGACCGCACAGGACATTGAAAGATAAAAGACTAAATCGATCTTTATTAAGGCTATATAACTCGCTTTACAGAAAATTCGGGCCAAGGCATTGGTGGCCGGGCAATACCAGGCTTGAGATAATAATAGGCGCCATACTTACGCAAAATACAGCCTGGACCAATGTAGAAAAAGCTATCTGTAATTTAAAAAAAGAAAGGGTTTTGAATACAAAAGCCCTTTCTGTAATTCCGGAAAAAACTCTGGCGGAATTAATAAGGCCTTCAGGGTATTACAATATAAAAGCAGGCCGTATAAAGAATTTTCTGAAGTTTTTGAATACGCGTTACAAGGGTTCCTTAGGTACAATGTTTGGAACTGATCTTTACAGGCTGAGAGAAGAGCTTTTAAGCGTAAAAGGCATAGGCAGGGAAACAGCAGACAGCATTCTTTTATACGCCGGCAATAAGCCCATATTTGTAGTAGACGCGTATACAAAGAGAATATTTTCAAGGCATGGTTTCATAAGCAAAAACGCTGAATACAAAGAAATACAGTCTTTGTTTATGGATAACCTGAGGCAAGATGCCGGATTATTCAATGAATTCCACGCGTTAATAGTGGAATTAGGCAAATCAATGTGCGGGTCAAAAAAACCATTGTGCGATATCTGCCCTTTGAGTTAAAACAGTCAAAACAGGAGGAAAAATGCCGGAAGAGGTAAAGAAAAAACCAGAGGCAGTGGAGAAGCCGACTAATTGCATGAAGTGCAATAAAAGGCTAAAAAGAAAGGCATGGTATTATAAGAACAATGGCTACTATTGTTCTAAGGGCTGCTGGCAGCAGGCTGTTAAGGCTGCGGCTGCAAAAAAAGAGAAAAAAGCGTAACCTATGATTGAGCGCCGTAAAAATCTAAGGGCAAGAAAAAACATACCTCTTAAACTTGCAGACACTGGTTTTGACGTCATAACAGAAACAGTGGACATAAGTTCGTCAGGGGCTTATTGCAGGGTTACAAGAAACCTGCCTCCTATGTCCAGGATAGAGGTGATGCTCCTTGTTCCAGGGAAAGACGACGAAGCTGAAACCAAAAAAATAAGGTGCAAGGGCGTTGTCGTAAGGATAGAGCCCGCGATAATAAAAGACGCTGACAGGGCCCATTATAACATAGCCATATTTTTTACGGATATTTCAAAAAAAGATCAGAAGACAGTGGAAGATTATGTGGCTTCCGGCAACATGAATGCGGCAGAAATACATATAAACCAGTAAGATGGGTAAGGCAAAAAAGCCAAAGAAAGTAAATCTTGTTATAGGAATGCTGGCAAAGGATAAAAAACTCTTCGATAAAGCCGAAGAGTTTTTTATTAATCTCTTTGGACCAATGGATTATAAAAGCCCCTTAATCCCATTCAGTTACACAAATTATTATAAAAAAGAAATGGGCGGCCCGTTAAAAAGAAAATTCATTTCCTTTAAAAAGCTCATTTCTCCGGGAAAAATAGCGAAGATAAAACTCCTTACGAATTCCCTTGAAGAAAAATTCACCGCTCCAGCTGCGTGGGGGGGGGGGGGGGGGGGGGGGGCGG
>CAKKRB010000251.1:8055-15522 GCA_919902485.1 Omnitrophica bacterium GWA2_41_15
CCCCCACGCAGCTGGAGCGGTAGGCGGATAAATATAGACCCTGGCTATATCTCGGACTCAAAACTAGTTCTGGCCACTACAAAGGATTATTTTCACAGGATATATCTGACTAGCGGCATATACGCCGAAGTCACTCTCAGGTGGAGGAGAGGCGGTTTTGAGCCGTTTGAATGGACATATCCTGATTATCAAAGCAAAGAGTACATCGATATTTTTAATACTATAAGAAAAAGGCTATGCAAGATAAAGCAAGAGAATATTCCAGCATAAAACACCGAATACAAACCCAAACAACCCCCAGTAAGGTGTATATTAAAAAACTTGAAGACTGGTCAGATAGCCAGAAAATAAGCGATACGCTTTTGTCTGCATGGCAGCATGTTGAACCATTTGCAGATTTTATAGATAATAAGAGCTTTGCCGCCATAAAATTAACCTTTGGAGAAGAAGGGGCCAACGGGTACATAAGAGCCCCCTGGCTGGCAGGCCTTATATCTTCCCTGAGACAGAAAACAGAAAACCTTTTTATAGTGGAAACAAACACGCTTTACAGAGAAAAAAGGTCAAACACAGTAGGGCATTTGAATGTCGCTCATAGCCACGGATACAGCCTGGAAAAAACAGGAATACCTGTAATAATAGCTGACGGATTACATGGAAGGGATGGCCAGAATATACCGATAAAAGGAGACCATTTTGAAAATGTGAAGATAGCCAGGGGTATCTGCGAAAGCGACTGCATGATATGCATATCGCACGCAACAGGCCATATGCAATCAGGTTTTGGAGGAGCTCTTAAGAACCTTGGAATGGGCTGCGCTTCGCGCCAGGGCAAGCTATTGCAGCATTCAGGGACACTGCCTGAAATAACTGTTGAAAAATGCACAGGGTGCGGGGCATGCATGGCTATATGCCCTGCCAATGCAATAGGTATAAAAAAGAAGAAGGCAATCCTGGTTAAGGAAAGATGCATCGGCTGCGGGGAATGCACTGTTGTCTGCAGGACAGGCGCCATAGATATAAAATATGACGAAAATGCTGTAAAATTCCAGGAAAAAATGGTAGAATATGCTCTAGGGGTAAAAAAAGCTTTAAACTCCAGGATCGTGTATGTGAATTTTCTTGAACACGTGACCAAAAACTGCGATTGCATGTCAAAGGATGAAACGCCTATCGCGCCTGACATAGGTATAATATGCAGCATGGACCCCGTGGCAATAGACAAGGCATCGATGGACCTCATAGGCTTGGATAAATTTAAAGAATCTTTCCCTGACATAGACCCTTTTGTACAGATAAGGCATTCTGAAAAAATAAAATTAGGCTCAAGTCAGTACGAACTCGTGGAGTTTTAAAAATGTATCTCATATATACCGCTATACTGCTGGTGCTGGTTTTAATACTGTTTCTTACGTGGAAAGAAGAGATAATGGCAAGAAAAGGCATTACCCACGGGGTAGCAAACAAATACTGGGTGCTCAGGGAAAGAAGAAAATTTGTAAGGTTCCATGAGGATATGAAAATAAGGTATAACAGGCTTGGCTCTGAGCCAAAATCCAGCAATCCCAAGATGTCAAATATATCCAGGGCAGGCCTTTGCATTTCTACTTATGAGAAATTAAAAGAAAAGGATGCGCTGGATCTGGAGATAGAAATACCCGGTTTCTCAAAGCCTGTAAAATTAACAGGCATTGTTATGTGGGTGAAAGAACTGCGGACAGGGGATGGCCACGGCAGAAGGATATTTTATACAGGCATAAAATTTTGTAAAATAACCCCGGAATCAGACGCCGTGCTGATAACGCATCTTAATACGTTAAAAAGGCCTTCATGATAACCATAGAAGAATTTAAAAAACTCAACCTTAGAATTGCAAAAATAAAAGATGTAAAAGATCATCCTGGAGCGGACAGGCTTTACGTGGTAAGAGTAGACATGGGAGGAGAAGAAAGGGAAGTTGTGGCAGGCATAAAAAAAGGCTACAGTCCGGAAGAACTTACAGGCAAGCTTGTAGTTGTTGTGGAAAACCTTGAGCCTGCTGTGATAAGAGGGGTGGAAAGCAAGGGCATGATCCTGGCAAGCCAGGACGGAGATATTCTTGCAGTGCTTTCTCCTGACAGGCCTGTTTCCCCAGGTTCTATTGTTAAGTAACCACCGCGTAGGCGGGGTTTAAACCCCGCCTACGCGGTGAAAAATACACTTACCCCTCGCAACTTGATGAAAGATGGGGTTGCTCGGGGTTAATCCACACATTAAAAATGATTATCGGATTAACAGGCGCCAATGCCTCAGGCAAAGGAGAGGCAGCAGAATACTTGAAATCAAAGGGTTTTGAATATTATTCCCTATCTGATATATTGAGAGAAGAAGCCAGGGTAAAAGGCATAGAGCCATCCAGGGAAAACCTGATAATGTTAGGAAACAAATTAAGACGGGAAAAAGGCCTTTCAATCCTGGCAGAGCTTGCCATAAAGAAGATAAAAGATAAAAGGAACTATATAATTGATTCTGTAAGGAGCCCTTTTGAGATAAAGGCTCTCAGGCAGTTGAAAGGTTTTACGCTGATAGGGATAGACGCGCCTGTAGAAACAAGGTTTAATAGAATCCTAAGCAGAAACAGGGCTGGAGACCCTGGAACCCTGGAAGACTTTATAGAAAAAGAAAGAAAAGAAAACATAAGCGCCGATACAAACCAGCAGTTGGAAAATTGCCTTAAGCTGGCTGATAAAATAATAATAAACGACTCAACAATCGAAGAATTTCACAAAAGAATCTACGAGGTAATTAAAAAAACCGCGTAGGTGGCCGAACCTGTCCTGAGCGAAGTTGAAGGAGGCCTCCTACGCGGTTGGGGTGGTTTTGCAATGAGATCTAAAAGGCCTGAATGGGATGAATATTTTTTAAAAATGGCGTTTCTTGTGGCTGAACGCTCCACATGCCTCAGGCATCATGTCGGCGCTGTTATTGCAAGAGACAAAAAGATCCTCACAACAGGCTACAACGGAGCTGCAAGGGGCGTAAAGGACTGCCTGGAATTAGGGTGTCTGCGGGATGAAAAAGGAATACCTTCCGGAGAAAGGCATGAGATATGCAGGGCAATACACGCGGAACAGAACGCAATAATACAGGCTGGCCTGCACGGGATAAACATCGCCGACAGCATAATCTACTGCACGCATTCCCCGTGCATACTGTGCGCGAAGATGCTGGTAAACGCCAGGATAAAAAAATTTGTAACATGCGGCCATTATGCGGATAAAAATTTTGAGTTACTTTTTAAGGAAGCTGGCGTAGAATATAGAAGAGTAGCTATGCCAAAGTTATCTATAGTAAAATTAGATTAATCATTAGTTCCTTAACCAATTTTGCCCAAAGGGCAAAATTCAGAGGCAATCTATCATGCGAGAAAAACGGCGTTTTATAAGGTTTGACATAGCTCTGAAAGTGGCATATATTGTCCAAAAGGAGCCAAAGGCAGAAAAAAATGGCACCACAAAGGATGTAAGCGCAGCCGGCATGCAGCTATTGACCGGCGATAAGCTGGAGCTGGGGGATAAGGTTGACCTCAAGATATTTGTGCCGGATGCGTTGAATCCAGCGCATCTAAAAGGCATTGTTGTATGGACAAGGGATTTGGAGCCTGCCAGAACGCATTCTTACAGCACAGGCATTGATTTCGGCAAGATAGAAGAAGATAATAAAAATACATTTCTGAAATTTCTGTGCGATTTGATGTATAAAAAGACAGGCAAAAAGAAGGAAAGATAATCCATGTCATTGCGAGGAGCGAAGGGACGAAGCAATCTCTTAATATTATTTTTGTCTCTATCTCTGTTTCTCTCCGGTTGCGCCACGGTATACAATCCTGCGACTGAAAGAAAAGAACTGGTGCTTCTAACAACCCCCATGGAAGTAGCGATTGGCCAGAACGCTGCAATGCAGGTAGCGCAGCAATATACTTTTATAAAAGAACCTAAGGAGATTAACAGGGTTACGGAAATAGGGGAGAAGTTAGCAAAGGTATCTGACAGAACTGACCTCAAATATCATTTTGCTGTGGTAGAAGACAAGGAAATAAATGCGTTTACCATGCCGGGCGGATATATTTATATTAACTCAGGGCTTCTTGCTATGACAAATGACGATGAGCTGGCATGCGTAATAGGCCATGAAATAGGCCATGTTGCCGCAAGGCATATTGCAAAGAAACTGCAAACCCAATTAGGCTATGATATTTTAATGAGTATAGCTCTTCAGAATGCGAATGTAAGACAGATGCAGCAGGTAATAGGCATTACATTTAATCTGGTAGAGCTTGGCTATTCCAGAGAAGACGAGCTTCTGGCTGACAGGTTAGGGGCAAAATATGCATACAAGGCAGGCTATGACCCTTACGCAATGGTGTCTTTCTTAAAAAAATTAAATGAAAAAGATAAAAGCAGCATGGGGCCTGTGTTTTTGCGCAATCATCCATATACATCGCAGAGAATACAGTTGATGGAAAAAGAACTGCCTTCAATAATATCCAAGGCTAAGGCCGGTCCCACTTCAAATCAGATAACGCGGGTTATGTGTCCAAAATGCAGGAGAATATTCCAGAGTACGGTAACCTATTGTCCCTACGACGGGACAAAACTATAAGGGGAGGGAGATGCCTATGCTTGCCGGAACCAATAACAGGGTTTTTGAGCGGGTAAACGGAGAACTTGCGGTAAGGTACAGTCCGCAGGGTACTGATGGAGAATTCTGCTCCACCACCAGGAATATAAGCGGCGGCGGCATAAGAATGCCGTTACTGAAGAAACTAAAACCAGGCACAACGCTGGATATGGAGATATTCAAACATAACACAGATATGGCTTTCAGATGCATGGGAAAAGTAATGTGGACATGGGACTCGCCTATAGATAAAAAAGATGAGGAGATATATGAAGCGGGCGTAAAATTCCTGAATCCAGACCTTCTTTACATCGGGAAGCTTATAGACTCGTTGGCAAAAGCCAGCGCATTGGTATAAAGATCATGTTGCTTAAAAAAATCTTTGATTTAAAAAAAGAACCTGATTTTATCAATGACCGCCGCCAGGCGAAAAGATACGACATAATGCTGAAACTGAATTATTTTGACTCTGCCACAAACAGCCCTGGAGAAACACTCACAAAAAATATATCTAAAAACGGTTTAAGGTTTCCTGTAAACTCAAGGCTTCCCAAAGGGACTCTTCTGGATATAAAAATAGAAGACCCTAACAGCAGTAAATTTCTTTCGCTGAAAGGAAAAATAACCTGGCTGGAAGAGTTTCCAGGAGAGGAAGACGCAGAAACCGTAAGATATGAAACAGGGGTAAATCTTTTAAGAAAGCCTCTTTTTTAAATTTATGCATAATAAGAAGCCTGGCCTATTCAAGTTATTGGAAATAGTAATTATTCTGCTCGTGAGCATACTTATAATAACAAATCTCCTGTATATAAAAGATGCCTGCACAAACAAGCATTGCATAACAACAAATTTATTGACCATAATACTTCTGGTGTGGGCAACTGCTTTCTGGCTTGTGGTCATAAAGCATTCGGATACAAAATAGTGCTTTTTATATCTTACAACACCTCAGGCCTCAGGAATTTTTTAATCCTGGCAATACCCGTATTAATTCTGCTTATCCTCCACGCATTTTCCAAAAATCCAAAAATTCACCAACTCATTTCAAATCTTATATTCATATATGTGGCAGGCTTTTTTATATACCTGTTCTTTTTTCTAAGATTTCTACATTAAAACAATGACAATCGATACTCTGTTTTTAGGCGGGACGTCAATAGATATTATCCAGGACAAGGCAGGGGATGGTCGCGACCGTCCCCTGCTTAATTTTAGCGCCAATGTTGGCGGGTCTGTTACTAATGCAGCCATTATATCAGCTAAATTAGGCCTTAAAACAGGTCTTTTGAGCAGGATTGGCAAAGACCCTTTAGGCAATTTTGCCAGAGAATTCCTGGATTCTTTGAAAATAGATACAAAGGCTATTATCCAGGATTCTGATATCAGAACGCCGCTTGCAATAGCTAAAATAGATAAATCAGGTATTGCAAAATATACTTTTTACAAAAATTCTCCAGAAGATTCAGTTGTTCCTATAAAGAGTGTCCCTAAATATTTATTAAACACCTGCAAGGTTTTTCATACTGGTTCAAGTTATTCATATCAGAAAGAAACTTTTGAAGAAACCCTGAAATTTATAAAATATCTCAAGAAAAGAAATGTTTTTATTTCCTATGACCCGAACATAAGGCCTGGCAGTATAAAGCATAAAAACGAGGTCAAAAACAGGGTTTTAACACTCTTAAAACTGGCTGATTTGGCCAAATTAAGCGAAATAGACCTGGAATACCTTACAGGCCAGAAAAGCCATGAAATAGGCCTTAAAATGCTTAAAAAACAGGTTACATCTGAGATTATTCTAACCCTCGGCTCAAGAGGCTCAATTTATATATCCAGCTGCGTCGGCTGGATTTCTCCAGCCGACGCAGCTGGATATTCACGGTTTATCAATGTTCCAGCTTTTAAAGTCAAAATAGCTGATACAATAGGCGCTGGCGACGCTTTCACAGCAGGACTTATTTATAGGCTTATCAAGCAGGGTAGAGCGCAATTCTTTTCCAATATGGAGTCCAATATGATATTTGCTTCAGCAGTTTCCGCCCTAATCTGCACCAAAAAAGGCAGTCACCAGGGCCTGAAAGACATTTCACAAGTAGAAAAACTTCTCAAAAACTATTGCTTTTTATATTGACATATACACAAAAATAGTGTATATTTTGTGTATTAGGAGGGAACAGGATATGGCCAGGACAAATATAGATCTTAACGATAAGCTATTAAAAGAAGCCATGGACAGGGCTGACTTTAAGACCAAGAAAGAGTTAATTAACTGCGCCCTTGCAGAGTTTGTTAATAAGCTGAAAAGAAAAAGCATATTGAAATTCATGGGCTGCGGATGCTGGGAAGGCAGCCTGACTAAAATGAGGGAGAACAGGGTTTGATATTAGTAGATACATCTATCTGGATAGATTTCTTTGACCATCCTGGTTCTGCACATGCAATAGAATTAAAAGGGTTGATCGAAAAAGATGCTGATATCTGTATTGCTGATATAACTCTTACTGAGATACTGCAAGGGATTAAAGATGATAAAATATTCGAAGAGATAAAGGAATATCTTGCAGGTTTTCCGATATTCAGGCCATCCAGCATAGAAACCTACATCAAAGCTGCAAATATCTATCGTTCGTGCCGTAAAAAAGGAAAGACGGTATCTAAAACCATAGATGCCCTAATCGCCGCAATAGCTATTGAGAATCACCTCTCATTGTTTCATAAGGATAAGGACTTTGATTCAATATCCTCCTGCGTAAGCCTGAGAATTTATAAATCGTAACGGCTTCCAGTATTTTTTCGAACATTAAGAAG
>CAKKRB010000252.1 GCA_919902485.1 Omnitrophica bacterium GWA2_41_15
AATATCACAGACGCATTTGCGTATTTTAAAAACATGACTTTTCTGCAGAAAAAATACCTGAATTCTATAAGTTTTGTTATAAATCTATTTGGCTTTTGAGCCACAGGAACCTGTATGTTTAGGCCTATGGATGTACTCCCTGCCTTCTTTGCGCCTTTATTAGCCGCCTCCATTATGCCTGGGCCTGCTCCTGTAATTATGGCATAACCATCTTTGGCAAGTAAAAATGCAGCCTCTTCCGCCAATTTGTAATACTTATCGCTTGTCTTTGTCCTGGCAGAGCCAAATACAGTGACTGCAGGGCCTATCTTGGCAAGTTCCTCAAACCCTTCCACAAACTCAGACATTATCCTGAATATTCTCCACGGGTCCTGAGTGGTAAAATCATCTTCTCTGAACATGAATCCTCCCAAATTTTGTGAAACAAAATTTGATCCCGAGGCTCCATAATTCTTTCTACTATGAGCCGAGGGACTTTTTATTCAACACCTTTATTCATATAATCGTTAAAATCTACTTCGCCTGCAAGTTCTTTCTTTACCATGCGGATACGGTCTGCCACATAAGGGTGCGAACGGTAACTTGTATAAGGCCTTATGGGCGCATCCTTATCTGCCTGCTGAAGTTTTTTAAGAAGGCTTACAATTGCCCATGGGTCATAGCCTGCCTCTTTTAAATATTTGATTGCCAGCTTATCCGCAAGCGCCTCGTCTTCCCTTGAATATGACATAATCAGCTGGGCAAATGCTGAATTAATGCGGCCTGCATCCTGCCTCCCAGCTCCTGAGACAGCCATTAATATCATCAATATATCATAACCAACGCTGCCCTGAAGCCTTTTTATGGAATGTCTTGCTACCACGTGCGCTATCTCATGCGCAATAACTCCTGCAAGCTCGTCATCGCTTGATACCTTGTCCACAAGGCCTTTAAAGACAAACACATATCCTCCTGGAAGCGCAAACGCATTTACATCGTCTTTATCTACTACCCTGAATGAGTATTTCACCTCTTTTCTGTCGCTCACAGCTGCTATTTTTTGGCCCACATTATTGACGCGCTCTGTCATCAACGGGTCAGGATCCAATTTTATCTCCTTACTCTTTTCAATGCTCTGGGCAATGCTTTTCCCGATATTCACTTCCTTCTGGGTATCTACAAAAATAATATCTTCCTTGCCTGTTGCGATATTATATTCCCGCGTCGCGCAGCCAGATAAAAAACTTCCCAAGAATACTATAGATACTATCATCATGCTCTTCATACAGAATCAGTTTATTCTAAAATCTACTTCACGTCAAATATATTTTAATATACTTAGCTGAGCCAGTCTGGAGTCGTTCGGCACTGAAATAGTTTCGCCGCGCGCTACGGTTTACAGCTCGAAAATTTTGCGGAATTCTCACCTTTGGGAGACGAGAGTCAGTTCCGCAATTTTCTCACTGTAATCCCTTACGCACTTAGTATAGAAGATCTATTGTGCCGAAACTTTTCTGAGGTGCCTCAGACTCCAGGCTGGCTCAGCAAAATATGTTGAGCTTTAATCTTTCTGTCTGGTAGGCCTGAGAAAAGCGTTGTTTCTTCGAGCTGGCATGGTGCCCTGCCGCGTTAATTCACAAAACGAGTATGACTTGTTTTGTGAATTAACGGCATCTGCGGCAGGGCGAGCGAGAAGAAACACCGAGCGAAGGCTGTCACGCTGGGACAGCCGAGCGTCTTTTCGAAGGTCTGCCAGACAGAAAGAGCAAAAAATTTTATTATTTGAACATCACAAGAACTGCGGCGAGGACGAAAAACAGGGCTGCTGTGGAGAGTTTTACAAAGCCAAAATGCTTTTGCATAAATTTGGCAAAAGCGTTTGAGGTAGCGCCAAAAAGACCCAGGATAAGAACTATAAGTAACGGCGTTATGAAAGCCAGGTTATAGATCAAAAGATATATTAAAGCTGGTATATGCTTATCCTGCATTCTAAGGACATACGCGATTGTAGGCAGATATACCTGGCCCGTGCATATGGATTCCAGTATAGAAATCATGAAGCCTGCTGTAAGCGCAATCCAGGCTATTTTCAGCAAGGCCTTTCTTTCGCTCACCTTATCTTTTCTGAAATCAGCACCTATGACAGCGTGGATTCTATTCTTTATTGACTGCGGCAATTGCAGTATGCTTGCCTTTGCATCATGGGTTTTCCTGAACTTAAAATAATCCACAATGCTGAATATACCGAGTATAAAAGCAAGGCTCCCTATTATAATGTTAATCGCAAGGGCCATGTAACTGAAAGCGCTCATTGACCTCAGGAATTTAAATATGCCGAGGCCTATCAGAAAATACGCTATAAAAACAGCTATTGTAAAAAAAGTGCCTGCAAATACCATTTCGCGTTTTCTGTATCCCGCGAAAGTCAGAAACGATATAAAAAATACTATGGTAGTAAAGGCGCAGGGGTTTATGCCGTCTAGAAATCCCGCAGTCCCGACTGTAAACGCGCTGAATGAAGCAAACCTCGAAAGTATAAGCGAATCTGCAGCGCCAGGCGGCTGATACGCAACAACATCCGCTTTTATAAGTTTGCTTTCTTCTGCGCTGGCTGGCTCTGAAAGCGCCTTTTCTATTGTCTTGTCCAGGCCGGTCCTTATCTTTTCTTCTCCCATAAGAACATGTCTTGAAACTATTATCTCAGGCACATACCCGCCTTCTGCGCCGTAAAGCTTCTCAAGCCTGACCATCTGGCCATAATTCCTGGAAATGCCTATATCGTATTTTTCTACAACTATTTTATCTCCGTATTTTCTTTCAATGCCAGGAAGTATATCCCTGTCTACTATCATACAGGACCTGCAGCCTATAGCGTAAAAAACAATTACCCTTAGCGGCTTACCTGCTATCATCCTGTTATCCGCTTCTTTCAAAACAGGCCTTGGCTCTTCATTAACATTTCTTGTTACTAAAGCAGTCTCCACTTTATGTTTTTTAGCATTAGGCATTTTGGCAGCAAGCCTAGCCATAACATTCTGGCTGTCGTATTTTGCGTCAAGCCTGGTAGATTGCCACTCGTAAGAAGAAATTCCGCCCTCGCTCTCTATTTCCAGATCCAGTCTGCCGACTTTTCTGGCATGATACCCGCTTGGCATTATAATTGTATTTCCTATTTTCGCAGGCTCCTGCGTCTCAGAGTCCCAATGCCCGCTTAATATTACATCTATTCCGCTCACAGCATTTGCAAGATCCGTAGAATACGGTACGCCTATATGGCCTAATACTATAACCAAATCCACATGGCCCCGTATTGCTTCAACGCTCCTAGCCGCCATTTCTTTATTCGGCACCACATCCAGGTTCTTGGAATTAATGACGTAACGCTCATTTGTAACTCCAATTATGCCGACCTTGAGGCCATTTTTCATTGTCTTTATGATATATGGCTTAAAGAACAGCTCGTTTTTTAATTTATAGACTATATTCGACGATATAAGCGGAAACTTAAGATTCTGGGATTTCTCCTGTAAAAATTTTTCTCCCAGTATCAGGTCGCTCTCGCCCACATTCATGGCATCATATCCCATCATGTCCATTGCCTTCAGGGATATAAAAGCATTGTAAGTTATTGCCTGCCTGGTAAACTCAGGATTAAATAATGGCAGGACATCGCCTACATCCAGAAGAAGTATTTCATCTATATCTTTTCTAACCTCATTGACATAATTAAACCTTCTCTGGAGGCCTCCGAAATCATCCTTCGGACAATGACAATTTTCCAATTCCCCTCTTGCATCGCCTGTAAATACAATGGTAAGTTTTTTCGTCTCAGCAAAGCAAGGCTGGGCAAACGAAACCAAGAATGCTAAAAATATTGAGGTTAAAATTATCTTTTTCATATTTTTAAAAGTATATCACAAAAAAGGCCCTGACAAAACATTTTTTTAAAGTTTTGAACAGGGCCTCTCTCCCATGCCAGTAGGGAACGGTTTCAAACCGTTCCCTACGTTAATATTACATTACCTCTATCTTAGAGACAGGCTGCTCGTGCACAGTTGCCATAAGATTGGCTGTTGATGAATTGCCTTCAACGCCGGAGTCATCTGTAACCACCAGGCTCACTTTGTAAACTCCAAGTTTTTTATAAGCATGCTTTACTTTCACGCCTTCAGCTGTTTCCCCATCTCCAAAATCCCACCTGTATGTCAATTTATCTCCATCCAGGTCACTAGATTTGGAGCCATCAAATTCAATTTCGTCATTTACGCAGGCTATCAGATTCGGACCTGTAGCTGCCGTAGGAGGCGTATTAACCTTTATATAATGAGACTCGACAGCTGATGAACATTCTGTTTTCTTGTCATCGTCAACAACAAGCGTAGTCTTATAAAGCCCGCCCTTTGAATAACTATGTTTTACCAGATTTCCGCTTCCGCTTGTCCCATCTCCAAAATCCCATGTGTAGCCAAGCTTGTCTCCGTCAAGGTCTGTTGAAGCAGAGCTGTCAAAATTCACAGCCTGTCCGACCGAAGCTGTATCCTTGGAAACAATAACTGGCTTTGGAGTGGTGTTAACGCTCACTAAGACCTTATCCGCGGAGCTGGAACAATCTGTCTTAGTATTGTCGTCCACTGTAAGCGTTGCCTGATACACCCCGCCTTTTGTATATTCATGAGAAACTGTTTTTCCTTCTGCCTTTTCCCCATCTCCAAAATCCCATGAATAACTGAGGCTGTCTCCGTCATTATCAATTGACTTTGAAGCGTCAAAATCAGCCTTATCGCCGGTGCATATTTTAATATCACTGCCTGCATCAGCTATAGGAGCTCTGTTTAATATAACAGTCCTGGTGGAAACTGACTTATCGCATTTTGTATCTGTATTATCAGTCACTGTAAGCTTAGCGATATATTCTCCGCCTTTTGCATAGGTATGATTTACCGCTTTGCCTTCGGCTGTTTCTCCGTCTCCAAAATCCCAGGCATATGAAAGCTTATTCCCGTCTGAATCCTTTGAGCCTGAGCCATCAAAAGCAACTTCCAGGGGTTCATTAGGATTTATTTTGCATAAAAATACATCTTTTCCCGTGTTAGCAACAGGAGGAGTGTTAACCCCTACCTTTAATTTATCAATGCCTGTATCGCATATGGTTCCGGAATCATCCAGCACTGTCAGCACAACCTGATAGTTTCCGCCTTTTTCATATTTATGCTTCACATTTATGCCTTCTGCTGTCTGGCCGTCCCCAAAATCCCATCTGTAAGTAAGCTTATCATCAGGGCTGTCTGTTGTCTGGGAAGCGTCAAAAGAAATCTCTTCATTTAAACATGACACATCAGGGCCGTCAGCAATAGCGCATGGCGACTGGTTTACCTTTACCATCTGCTGCGTGTCTGCGGTGTTGCATTTTGCGTCTGAAGCGTCTTTTACTGTCAACTTAACAAGATATTTTCCAGAATCCTTATAGGTATGCATTATTCTCATATCTGTGCTTGTAGTCCCGTCGCCGAAATCCCAGAAATACGTCAGTTTACCATTATCAGCCGCATAGGATTTCGAGCCATCAAATGTAAAGGTATTGCATGAAAGAGGTTGGCTTGGCATAGGAGCCTCTTTTGGCTTTTCAACAAAAACCAGTTTAGGGCCTGCTGTGCCAGGAGTAAAGAATATAGGTATTGACCTACCCTTGTCTGTTAAAATAGTAAATGCCATATTGCCCTGCTTCTGCCTGTCCTTTGTTATTTCATAAACCCATCTTTTGCCTGCATCCTGGCTAGGGACTTCAATCTCTGTGCTTGCCCACACACCTGTCTCAGAACCTTTTATCCTGAAATCCCTGGAAGCGCTTATAAGGTCTATGCTTCCGCCTGTAGGATCCAAATCGTAGTTATATTCAAAAATCTTATTTGAGCCAGAAGGTATTTCCGGATAAAAAGCCATTTTTGCACCGCGGTTTTCTGCTAATCTTATTCTAGGCGCAAAACTGAAAGCCTCTAACGTATCAGGAGAGATGTCTAATGAAAAAAGATTATTATCATTGCCTGAAACACCTTCTATGATTATCTTGAAATACCTGTAGCCATCTATTTTTTCGCCTTTTGAAGCGTCAATAGGGTCAAAGCTATAAAGCTTTTTGTCATACTGCTCATCATTGCCAAATGTCTTTTCAGCTAAGAGGTCTCCTTCGTAAGGATTAGGGGGATTCATATCTTCTTCATCTCTAAGCACATGAGTCTCATCTGCTTCCAGAAGCGAAGTATACGCTTTCTTTCCGCCTAAAATAGAAAACTTTGTGGTTGTATCCCACTGGCCGTCTTTTTCATCTATTGCGCCGCCTACATCAGGATCATAAATACCTATCTTGATGTCACCCTTGTAGGTGTCAGGAACCTTGACAAATACTACCAAAGGCTCGGTTTTCATTGCACCGTATGTTTTTTGGCCATCTTTTCCAAATACATAAAGATACTTAACATTGCTCTGGTATCCTGGAACTTGGTAGCACAATCCCTGTCCTGCTAATACAAATGAGCAAAATACTATAGCTGTAACTACCAAAAATAATAGTTTTCTGTGCATTACGCACCTCCCAAATTTGTGAAGCAAATTTGATCCTGAACAAGCCTAATAATACGACGAACAAGAGTATTATTAGGCGCGTCGAAGGACCTTAATTTAATAATCTAATTTAATAAGTATTATAAATTATCTTAATAGCAATGTCAACAAAAATTTTTCCTGCGGCCAGGATACTACATTATTTCAATCGAAACCTCAGTAAGGCCTTTTTCCAAATCAGCTATCTTGGAAAAAGCTTGCTTGGTGAGATCTATTAGCCGGTTTAATCTTCTGGCAGGGCCTCTGTCATTTACTCTTACAATGACGGATTTTCCGTTTTCTAGGTTTGTTACCTTTAATATAGTGTTGAATGGCAGGTTCCACATAGCGCAGGTAAGCTGGGAATCGTCAAATTGCTCCATATTGGCTGTTGTTAAGAGGATTCCTGGGTCATTCTGGGAATACCAGGACGCTTTACCTTTAATACTAGTAGGGGAGGGTTTTAAACCCTCCCCTACGGGCGAAAAAGAAAAAACCACAGCTACCAGAATTATCAATATAACTGCGGCTTTTTTCATCTTAAGACTCCCAAATAAAAGAACCTATTCAGCCTTATGGCAGAATAGGTTCTTTAAGTTTCGGTAATCCAGCCACCTTTCCCCGCACCCAGAAACCTGGGTGTGGGGTTTAGGCCTGTGACTTTGCGCCCCATTCTTTCGAATGGTTTGCCTTTGTCGTAAAACTATTCAGTTGTCTCTATTGATAAGTATGCCACAGAAATTGAAAAAATCAAGTAGGGAACGGTTTAAAACCGTTCCCTACAATAATTCTGCGGCCAGGGAAGCAAGTCCTGAGCGTTCATTCTTGGTAAGAGTCACATGCCCGAACATTTCCTGGCCTTTCATGCGCTCAACAGCGTAACTCAGGCCATTGGAAGATGAATCAAGGTATGGGCTGTCTATCTGGTAAGGGTCTCCTGTGAGGACCATCTTTGCATTGTTTCCAGCGCGGCTTACAACTGTCTTTATCTCATGAGGTGTAAGGTTCTGCGCCTCATCTATGATTATAAACTGATTTGGAATACTGCGGCCTCTCATATAGGTAAGGGCTTCGAGCTGTAAAAGATCGCTCTCAATAAGATCATCCACATGCTCTTTTCTTT
>CAKKRB010000253.1 GCA_919902485.1 Omnitrophica bacterium GWA2_41_15
GGCTGGAGAAATCCAGCCGACGCAGCTGGAATATATAGCATTAAACTTTTCTTCAGCTTCTTGAACATAATTCTCGCCGATAATCTTTACGCCGCCGTTTATCGCCTCTAATATCTCCTCTACGCTTCTAGCTTTAGCAGCAGCCACGAGCTCTACATGGCTGGGTAATCTACTTAGGACCTTTTGAACGTTATTCTTTATCATAACCTCTCCACCGAGTAGGCGGGGTTTAAACCCCGCCTACTCGGTGGAAGCCATGCCTGAATATTATTTCTTATCCCTGCCATGCCTTTTTTCAGCGTCCTCTTTATCCATGGCCTTTACTGCTTTCTTCTTGGCCCAATAGACATAATTTACAGACATGCCGTTAAAATATTTCTTTATAGTATCCATCTCAGGCTTTGAAAGAGGTTTTTCAGAGCATTCCCTTAAAGGGGTATTGAGCTGGATCTCTTTTATGCCTAGCTTTTTTGCTGTCCTGGCTATCTCTTTCGCATAGCTTTTATTTTTTTCAGTGAACATAATCTGTAAAGCCAGCCTTCCCCTATAGATCTCGCTGAATCTTTTTATACCTTTTATAACATCTCCGAATCTTATGCCAGGGTCAGGCCTATTTATATCCCTGAAAAGGTCTTCTGCGTTGGCGTCGAGCTTCAGGAGTACAAAATCCGCCAGTAAAAGGTCGTCCTGCACATCGCTTCTATTGATCAAAGATGCGTTGGTTATGACAGCAATCTTTCCCTTTCTTATTTTCCTGATGCGCTTTATTATATCGCCAAGATTTTTAGCCAGAGTGGGCTCTCCGTTCCCTGAAAAAGTAATATAGTCTATCTTTATGTTCTTGGGCAGGGCTTTGATTTCCTTCGCTATAGCTTCTGTGGAAATAAAAACTTTTCTCCCGGCATTAAAAAGCCTGGTCTCTCCTATCTGGCAATAGGAACAGTCAAACGTGCACGTCTTATCTGTCTGGGATAATGGGTCAACGCCAAGGGATCTTCCGAGCCTCCAGGAATATACAGGGCCATAAATATACTTGAATTTTTTCATACTTTCTATTATAACATACTTGGAGGTGCATATGGTGAAAAAAGCTGTAATACTACTTGCGACTGGTTTTGAGGAAATAGAGGCTGTTACAGTGGTTGACATACTACGAAGGGCTGGGATAGATGTGGTTATTGCCGGGATTGAGAACTTCAGCGTCATAGGCTCGCACGGTATAACAGTATCAGCTGATAAAAGATTAAGCGATGTAAAGCATGATTTTGACGCTGTGATTCTTCCCGGAGGAATGCCCGGGGCAATGCATCTTCACAATTCCAGCGAGGTAAACGATTTTATTAAAGATATGAATGCCAAAAGGGTTTTAATAGCAGGTATATGCGCGGCTCCAAGCGTGGTCATGGCTCCGATAGGGATACTTGACGACAAGTCTGCCACGTGCTATCCAGGAGACCAGATTGATTTCGCAAAGAACACAAAATATAAAGATGAGGCCGTAGTAGTGGACGGGAATATTATAACAAGCCAGGGACCTGCTACTGCGATGGAATTTGCTTTCGCTATAGTTGAAAAGCTTATAGGTAAGGATGCTGTTAAAAAACTAAAGAAACACACGCTGGCAGATTATCCTTCGAAGCGCTTCGTCCTTTGATTACACTCAGGACGAACACTGAGCAGAGCAGTCGAAGTGTTCGCTTGCTCAGGATAAACTCCCGCCTGCTATCCAGCCTGTTGAAAAAGCAGCCTGCAGGTTATATCCGCCTGTCCTTCCGTCCACATCAATTACTTCGCCCGCGAAATAAAACCCTTTTACAATTTTAGATTCCATGGTCTTAGGGTCTATCTCTTTCACTGAGACGCCGCCGCAGGTGACCATTGCCTCTTGTATGGGCCGCACAGATTCTACAATCAGCTTAAATCCTTTTAATTTTCCTAAAATGGCTTTTGTTTCTTCTTTGGAGATATGGGTCAACTTTTTATCCGGATCTATTGGGATAGATTCCAGGAACCTTTTTACGAGCCTATAGGGAATGAATTCTTTAAGGGAATTGATTATTTTCCTGGAAGGGTTATTTTTAAGTTCCTCCTGGAAAGCCAGCCCAAGTTCGTGGTGATTCAGGCCAGGCTTAAAATCCACTGAAAGAAAAACCTTTTTCCCTGAATCCAGGCTATCGTATACTATGCGGCTCATGTGAAGTATGACAGGCCCTGATATCCCGAAATGCGTAAATATCGTTTCACCGTGGTCTTTGTGTATAAGCTTGTCACCTGAATAAACGCTGACCCCTGCGTCTTCAAATGACACGCCCTGCCACTCTTTTAAAAAATTATTCTTTAATATAATCCCTGTGAGGCCAGGTTTTGGTTTTATTACAGTATGGCCGAAAATTTTTGCGATATGAAAACCAAATCCTGTGGAGCCTGTCCGGGGATAAGAAAGCCCGCCTGTAGCGAGTATTACTTTTTTCGCGCTGTATGTGGAATTATCTTTTGTGGCGATTTCAAAAATATCACCCTGTTTTACTATACCAGAGACTTCTTTTCTGTATAAGATCTGACATCTTGAATCCTTGACATATTTTACAAGTATGCGGAGGACGTCATCTGCCTTATCAGTAATCGGAAAAACCTTGCCGCCTGGCTCTACTTTAAAATCAAGGCCTCTTTTTCTGAAAAATCTCAAAAGCTCCTTATTAAAAAACGCGCTGAAGGCATTTCTTAAAAATTTTCCTGATTCAGAAAAATTATTTATGAAATCTTCTACGCTCTCGCAGCTATTTGTGATATTGCATCTGGAGTTTCCGGAAAGAAGGAGTTTTTTGCCGGAAGAATCTGTTTTTTCAAGGAGAAGTGTTTTATTGCCAAGTTCAGCTGAACGGCCTGCTGACATCATGCCTGCCGGGCCAGCGCCTATAACTATTACGTCAAACATTCAGCCTCTTATCTAAGACCGTAGGGCAGGTTTAAACCTGCCCTACTACTTTTAGGATACTGACGCCTAATTTCTCAAACATCTCTTTTAATCTGGCTGTGGGAAGCCCAAGCACATTAAAATAAGAGCCTTTTATATCGTCAAAGATAAATGAACCGACGCCTTCTATTGAAAATCCGCCTGCCTTGTCGTACGGCCCGAGTAATTTAAAATACTGCGGGATTTCTCTATCCTTAAGCTTTTTCACTGTTACCAGAGACTTTTCATAGTCTGAAATAAGGTTTTCTTTTTTTACGTCTATTACGCAAAGGCCTGTATAGACTGAAATGGCCTTACCTGACATTTCTTTCAGCATCTTTTTGGCATGCTTAGCGTTTTTAGGCTTGCCAATTATCTTTTTACCCAAAAGTATAACAGTGTCAGCGCCTATTATATATCCGGATTTAAATTTTTTAGCGACTGCTTCGGCTTTTATGCGGGCGTTTATCATAGCGACCTGCTCGGGGAGCCTGCTAACAGTCATATATTCCACGGCATTACTCGGTACTACCTTATGCTTTATGCCGCAGGAAGCAAGTATCTCACGCCTTCTTTTAGAACTGGATGCTAATATAATGTTCATGGTTATATTAATATACTCTGAAACTCAAAATATCACAAGAGTAATTTATCTATTCACAACGCAGGGTGTACCTCAGTAGAGCGGTTACTATTAATAAGCAACAGTAGGGCAGGTTGCTTTCTTATTTTATTGAGTTAAATTGTACCAAATTATGGGCTAAAAGTTAATGTTTTTATTGTGAAAATATCAAGTAAAAAACCCGTTAATTCACAAAACGAGTATGACTTGCTTTGTAAATTAGGGTTTGGAGAGGAAGTTTTTAAAGACCCAAGGGGTTTTCTTGTCCAGATACGCGTCAGGATTTTCTTTGAAGAACACCTGGTAGTTTTTGAACGGGGTCCAGTCTGAAGGTTCTGATATTAATTTTCCGAGATACGGCTTTGCTATCTTTAATATATATTCGTGGGGCAGTTCGTCAGGCTCTAATACGCCCTGATCAGGGTTTTCTATTGCCCACATGATGCCTGACACGACTCCTATGGCCACCTGCAGCGTGGTGGCATTCTGATGTTTGACTAATTTTCTGGATTCGCCTATACTCAGCATGCTGCCTGTCCACCAGGAGTTATACTTATGGCCCATTATAAGCGCGCCCAGCGTATCAGAGCCGCTGATTATCTCGTCGCTCATGATACGTATTCTAGGCTGTAATTCATAATTCCTGCACCTGAGCTCGTAAAGCGAGGAAAGCGTCTCGTTGCAGGGCATGTAAGCGTAATGAACCGTAGGCCTGTAAATAGCTTTTCCTTTTCTCCACATAGTGAGCCTGTCTGAAATAGTAAACGCCTCTGCATGCCTTATGACCATGCCGACTACTTCGCCGTAAGGAACCCAAGAGCGCACCCAGGTATTCATTCCCATGCGCGAAAGAAATATCTGGTTTCTAGGGCCTATTTCAGGCACATTGGCAAGCTCTGGAAGCTTGTTCTCGTGCGTACCCCACCCTATCTCAGCCGGGGAAATCCCCTCTTCTCTAAGGCCTTCTATGCTCCAGGTGCCTACAAATTCGTCTACCTGTTTCGGCTTATCTGTTATCTGAGTGTCCCGCTCGCTTATGTGTATAACCTTTACGCCGAGTTTCATACTCAGCTCCGGAAATTTCTCTTCTTTTATAAAATGTTCCAGGATCTTTTCGTCTTTTTTTGCAACAGCCTTGTCTTTTAAAACCCTGGAGGCAATATCAATAATGCCTTTTTTTGTAAAATGCGAGATGAGGCCTGGATTTGCTCCGTGGTTCAGCACAGCTGTTGTAGCTTTATGGTGATTGTCCCATCTGGAAATCAATTTCCATATTTCCATCTGCTTATAATAGAGGGATTTTTCAAAAGGCGTTTTCTTGTCTATGTTGGCATACGGGTCCCACTCTTCCACTGACGTATTAACATATAATACTTTATTTTCATGGCACCAGTTAAGCATGCTCACAGAGTCTATATTCCAGGCAAGGTCTACCACGAGCCCGCCCGGAGACACATACCTCGAAAGGGTCCTTGCTATATTGACAGGTGTAACCCTTTCCTGAAAATATTTCACGCCTTTTTTTATCCAGGGGCTTAATTCCTCGCGCTTATCCACAAAATCTATCACGGTGATATTTTTATAAGGGACGCTGATGTGTTTTACCAGAAGAGGCAACGCGCATCTGCCCACTGCGCCATGGCCTATTATGAGGATTTTATTTTTGAACTTTATCATAATTTTCTTTCTACAGTTTACAACAATTACGTCTTTATGTCAAACACGGTAAAAATTTTATTTGATTAAAAAAATATTTTTGATAGAATAAAC
>CAKKRB010000254.1 GCA_919902485.1 Omnitrophica bacterium GWA2_41_15
AAAAAAGGCATTGTTCATTATTTTCCGAATATAAAAGGCTGGAATGAAGTGCCGCTTAAATCCATATTAGAAAAAAAACTTGGCTTAGGGGTAGAGCTCGATAATGACGTTAATGCAATGACGCTCGGCGAATTTATATTCGGCGCAGGCAAAGGCTGCGATAATCTGGTCTGCATCACTCTTGGGACAGGCGTGGGCGGCGGAATTATTATAGACGGAAAACTTTATCGAGGCGGTTCAATGGCTGCAGGCGAGATAGGCCATATGCCTATCAATGAAACAGGCCCGATATGCAACTGCGGCGGCATAGCCTGCCTTGAAAGATATATAGGAAATAGATATGTGCTGGAGAAGGCTAAAAAAGTATTTAGAAACAATATAACCCTGGAGATGGTGAGCGAATTAGCAGTATCCGGCAATAAAAAAGCAATAGCTATCTGGACAGATGTTGCCAGGAAATTAGGCGCAGCGCTTACGCAGGTGGTAAATTTATTAAATCCTGACAGAATAGTAATCGGCGGAGGAGTAAGTATGGCAGGCGGCTTGATTCTTAAGCCGCTCATAAAAGAAGTGAAAAAGCGCGCCATGAAAGACCAGGCTAAACATGTAAAGATAGTCCTGGCAAAACTTGGCACTGATGCAGGCATCATCGGCTCTTCGCTTCTTTGCCGTTAATTCACAAAACGAGTATGACTCGTTTTGTGAATTAACGTTAAATAAAATAATATGAAATACAGTATTTTAATTTGCGCATTTCTGATATTTTTATCCTGCGGCGTTTCTTATGCCGCGGAAGGCGGGAAGCCTATCGAGGTGAACGGCGACCAGGTGGAGTTTTTCCCTAAGGAGAAAAAGGTTATAGGTAAAGGCAATGTCACGATTGATTATGAGGGTATAAGGCTCGCCTGCGACAGGATTACCGTTTATACTGAAACTAAAGATAGCGTTGCAGAAGGTAATGTGGTTTTGACAACCCCTGGGGCTGAATTAAAAGGCGAAAAAGTAAGCTATAATTTTGGCACGAAAGTCGGCGTTATCTTAAAAGCCAGGGCTAGTTCAGGAGGATGGTACGCGTTCGGAGATAAAATAGAGCTTCTGTCAAACAGCGCCTACAAAATTATAAATGGATACATAACAAGCTGCAATCTTCCAAAGCCTCACTATAAAATAGTCGCCAAGAGCGTTACAATTTACCCTCTCACCAATAAGGTGGTTGCCAGGGATGTTAGTGTTAAAGTAGGAGATACGCCGGTTGCGTATCTACCCAAATATCATTTTGCCTTAAAAACAGGCGCCTGGCCGAGTGTAAATGTAATACCTGGTAAGAAGAGCAAGTGGGGAGTTTTTGCGTTAAATAGTTATAGATACGAAATGGATGATAAAAATGCGCTTACTATCAGGGTTGATGAAAGAAGTAAATGGGGGCTTGCGGAAGGCGTTGATTATAAATATACCTTGAATGGTTTTGGCAACGGCCTCTTGAGAACTTATTATACAAATCAGCGCAACGTGGATAGAAACGAGCCTGAAAAAGGCGAGCAGCAGCGTTATAGAATTCAGGCGCGGCATCGATGGGATGTTAACGATCATGTCATGGCTATCATGGAATACCACCGTTTAAGCGATACGACTATGACAAAAGACTATTTTTACAGAGAAGAATACGAGAGAGAACCTTCTCCTGAATCTTACATATATGCCCTGGACAGGCAGGATGAATATTCTTTGAGCGTTCTGGCCAAAAAAAGAGCAAATCACTTTCAGACAGTTACTGAGCGGCTCCCTGCAATGCGCTTTGACCTCAAGGACCAGAAACTTTTTGATTCGCCCATTTATTTTAAAACAGACACCACCTTTACCAATCTTAATAAAAAAACCAGCGCAAATATAGACGACGTAAGCGTTATGAGATTTGATACATATAATAAATTATCCACGCCGCTGAAACTTATAGATTTTGTGAGCTTTTCGCCGTTTGTCGGAATGAGGGATACGGTTTACAGCAGGGAATTAAATGATGACAAAGAGGAATTCAGGGCCGCTTTTTACACAGGCTTTGATATGAGCGCAAAATTTTCAAAGACATATGACACATCCGGCAGATTATTCGGAGTAGATTTTAATAAACTCCATCACATTGTCACTCCTACGATAGAATATAAATACATTCATCAGCCATCTACCGATTATCTTAAATTACAGCAGTTTGACGATATAGACGCCATTGACCAGAAAAGTACTTTTACCCTGGGCATGGAAAATAGACTGCAGACAAAACGTAAGGTTGGAGAAAGTTTAAAGACAATCGACCTGGGATATCTATTGATAACAGGAGATTATCTTTATAAACCACAGGGCCGCGGCAGCCAGTTTTCAAATGTAAAAGGCGACCTGGAACTTACTCCTTTTGAATGGCTAAGATTCGAATCAGATACCAGGTATGATCCCGATACCAGAGATTTTCAGACATGGAACACGGATTTATACATTAATAAAACCGAGAATTGGCAGTTTGGCGTTGGCTCCAGGTATGAGCAGAACAAAGAGAGCGAGCTTACCTCAGAACTATTTTATAAATTAAACAATGAATGGTCATTCAGGACATTCGCGAGATTCGATTTAAAAGAAGTAGAGGATAGCGGCCACAAATATATAAATAGATTCAAGAACAAGGAGCTTACAGTCATAAAGGATCTACATTGCTGGCTGGCTGAGGCAAGCCTTGGTTCAGATAGGGACAGCGGCACAACATTCTGGATTGTCATGAAGCTTAAGGCTTCGCCCAAAGTGCCGTTTGATTTTAAAGATTATTACCCGCATCCTAAGTAGAGGAGTTGAAATGAATATAGCAATCATTGGAGCAGGTTACGTCGGCTTAGTTACGGGAGCATGTTTCTCAGAACTCGGCAATAAGGTTATTTGTGTCGACAATGACCTTGAAAAAATCAGGCTCTTGAAACAGCTTAAAATGCCTTTTTACGAGAAGGGCCTTGATAAAATGGTTAAGAAAAATGTCAGGGCCGGCCGTCTTGTTTTTACAGATGATATAAAAGAAGCTGTAAAAAAGTCTCTTGTTATTTTTATCTGCGTTGGCACTCCTCCGAGAGAAGGCGGCGAGGCAGACCTTTCTTATATTGAAGATGTTGCCGCTCAGATCGCGAAAAACATGTCTTCATACCGTCTTATAATCGAAAAAAGCACTGTGCCTGTTGAGACAGGTACCTGGATTGAGCGCACAGTAAAGATAAATAATAAAAAAGGCATAAAATTTGATGTGGCGTCTAACCCTGAATTCCTTAAAGAAGGCACTGCCATAGAAGATTTTATGCAGCCTGACAGGATTGTATTAGGCGTAGAGAGCAAAAAGGCAAAAGATATTCTTACCAGGTTATACAGCCCTATAAAGGCGGAAATAGTGGTTACCGACATAAAAAGCGCTGAGCTTATAAAGCACGCTTCGAATTCATTCCTGGCCGCGAAAATTTCTTTTATAAACTCCATTGCCAATATCTGCGAGAAAACAGGCGCTGACATAGAAAAAGTCAGCTATGGCATGGGCCTTGACCAGAGGATTGGCAGGGCGTTTTTAAAAAGCGGCATAGGCTATGGCGGGTTTTGTTTTCCGAAAGACCTGGATGCGTTTATCCATATTTCTGA
>CAKKRB010000255.1 GCA_919902485.1 Omnitrophica bacterium GWA2_41_15
GTTTGTCATTGCGAGCCCCGACTTTGTCGGGGCGAAGCAATCTCAATAAGCAAAGCGAAAGATCTATAGAGATCCTTCGTCCGCCAAAGTTCTGTGGCGGACTCAGGATAAGTTCGGACTTATAAGTTACGTCGGACTTCGTCCTCCGTAACTTATGTCCTCACTTATTTCGGCCTTACGATAAACTCCTTTTTCTTATATATAAGATGAATGCCGTCCTTGGTTACATCTTTTACCTTAATCTCGCCTCCGGTTACCCCTGTATCTACATTAACGATATCATTTACATCGTACACCTTATTATTTATTATTGCCTGGGGCCTGGAGCTCTTCCATACCATGCCCTGGAATGTCATAGCAGGAAGCGTTACCTGCTCTTCAGATGCTCCATCTTCTTCTACTTCATCAAAAGGGCTTTTAAACGGGATCTTGTCCGGGTTTCCGGCATAAGTCACTTCTTTTTCTTTTTTCGGAACGCCTGCTTCCAGTATCTCTACCTCTGCCCATTGTTTATTAAACTCTTTTCTGGAAAAAACTTCATCATCGGTATCGCCTTTTTTGAACCTGGCAATGCCCATAATAACTGCAATAAGAACCAGCGCTGCTATAGCTATATATTCTACAGTATGCTGTTTTTTAGGGGTTGATTCTGCCATAGATTATTCCTTCGACACAACAGTGCTTATAACAATATTGGCCCTTACATCAAATGCCTTGAATTTCCCAGAGCCTTTATCAAAACCCTCGTCAATGTCCATTCTTTTCATGCTTACGCTTTCTATTTTTAAAATTTTTTCTGAAGATTCCACCATGGCTATAAACTTTCCAAGCTGGTTAAAACTGGAAAACACATCAACTATGACAAACAGCTTTGTATACAAATTATAATCCTCAGGGCTGCCGGGCTTTATCGAAGATATCTCTACCTTTTCTTTTGAAGCAATATTGGAAACTTCTCCAAGAAGCCATGAAACCCCTCCTGATTCAGGAATCCTTTTATCGTAAACCTTCAAATGCTTGTTAAGCGCCTTTATTTTTCCTATGAGAACATTTTTATCCCTCTCCCTTAATATATCGGACCTCAGGGATTTGTTCTTCTCCGCAAAAGGCACATAAATAAACATAACGCTTATCGCCGCCACAATCAAAACGATAGCAGCGCTTGCTATTGCGATCTTATTCCAGGTTTTCTTTTCTGAAGATTTATTTTTCATGTTAATCACGGCCCCACGAAAGATATCTCAAAACCAGCCACTTTTTTACCGTTTATGTCTATTTTTTTAACAGACAAGATGTCTGCCCTGGACATGCCTTTATTAATGGTATTCGAATCTTTCAGCTTGCCCAGGAAATTATTTACCACATCTTTATCGCCCATTTTCTCATCTATAATATAATAACCTTTTATATTAAGGG
>CAKKRB010000256.1 GCA_919902485.1 Omnitrophica bacterium GWA2_41_15
ACATCTTTATCGCCCATTTTCTCATCTATAATATAATAACCTTTTATATTAAGGGACTTTGTTATTTTAGGCGTATTTTTCTTGTCTGTCTTCTCTTCGAAGCTTATCTCGCTAAGCCACATGTTTTGAGGCACAAGCCTTGCCAATTCATCCAGCCTGGGCGTAAGATAGGTCCTCGTTGCTATCAGGTTTTCGAGAGTGTTTTTCCTTGCCTCCATTTCATTCTTTATTTTCTGAAGCTCTGGAATACTGTCGCTTTTTACATTTACCTCTGTCTTGGGCCTTTCGGACAGGGTTTTATTTAATTCATTGGCGAGAGGGGCCACAGCCCTTATCGTAAATACCTTTAATACTATCAATAGAAATACAGCGGCTGAAGCTTCAAGGAAAACCATTTTTAAAAACAGCTCTTTTCTCTTATAAGCAAGCAGCTTTCCCTTGCATAAATTTATCTCTATAAACGGCTCTGAAATACCCCTCAGGGCCAGCCCGAAACATATAGCCACCCTTGCAGGGACAATCCCGGACCTGACCCTTATACCTCTCAAAGGATCCCCCACCTCTACAGGTATCTGCAGTTCCTTGCCTACAAGCTCATGCCAGTTTTCCAGAGGCAGTCTGCTGTAAATAATTATTTTATCTATAACTTCGCTTGGAAATTGTTTTTCATAAAAATCAAAAGAAAGTTTTATCTCTGCCAGTATCTTCTCAAACACAGGCTCAAGAGACTTTTCTTCCGGAGAAATATCAGCTAAAGGAATATCCCTTATTATATAAGGAACGCCGTTCCTGAGAATGTTTACATTAAGGGTATTTATATTTATATCAACTATTGCTGTATTTACTTTTACATCTATCTGCTGGGCTGCATTAAACGCCCTCATAAGGCTGAAAGGCGCAGGTTCCATAATAATAGCCTTAACACCTGCTGTATTAAGCATATTCATATACTGCTCTATTGTGTTTTTCTTAACTGCAACAAACACAACGTCCATGCTGTTCTGAACGGTCTTGCTTGGCACAACCTGAAAATCAGAAATCACTTCTTCCATACGGAAAGGTATATACCGTTTTGCTTCAAAATTAACTGCATTAGATCGCTCCTGCTTTGGTATCTTCGGCATCTGAAAATACCTTACCATTGCCTCTTCGCTGGGTATAGCAGTCACCACATTTCCCGGCTTGATGTTATTCTCTTTAAAAACTCTTCTTATAGCTTCTATAGTATATTCTTCTCTTGTCTTTATTTTGGCAGGCGCCACTACCCTGGAAGGATCAGCGCTATCAAGCATAACTTCTTCGCGCTGTTTATCCTTTGGATAGATATATGTCTGGCCGAACTTAACCAGTTTAGGCCCTCCTAGGCCTGACTTAAGCATAACCAGATCAACAGTATCCTGGCTTACATACAGGCCCACAACCTTTTTGGCATTAAGAAAAGAAAGTATATTTTTTCCCATGATTAAACTGCCTCTGAATTTTGCAGATTGTAAAAACAATCTGCAAAATTGGTTAAGGAATTAATGTCTTAGTCCTTGCCTCTACCATTTGAGAATTCAACCATTCATCAACTGACTTTTTATCAAATCTCCAGACATGGCCAACCTTTATGCCTGAAATCTTCTTTTGATGAAGCCAATTGTAGATAGTCTGTTTCTCCAGTTTAAGGTATCTGGCTAATTCATCTGTATCCATGAGTCTTGACATTGATAACACCTCCTAATAGATTTACCGATTTTATAGGTGAAACCAAATATACCATAAAGAACTTACTTTGTCAAGGAAGGCGCAAAAAAATATGTAGGGAACGGTTTGAAACCGTTCCCTACTAATTGATAATTAACGAGTTATAGAAAAATATATAAAAAACCAAAAAAATAAGGAAAAATAAAGCCTGCTTTAGTTATTTTTCCTTAACCTATTTAATTACAAATACTTATATTAAATTATATTGCTTGAGTTTTGGCATAAGTAACTTTTGACCGCACTGTATATCTTCCTGAGACAGGCCCTGTTGCCCACACCTTTACAGTCATACCATTGCTTCCAGGAGTAACAGTATCCGCAGTGGCTTCGCTGTAATGGTCATTTGTAAAATTAGTCAGATCAGTCCTGAGCTGCCAGTATGCATAATTAATGCCTGCTTCTGCTGACGTCATGGCCTTCAGCCTTCTTGTCTGGCCTTCGCAGATATTATTATAATTATATGCTGTCAAAAGAACTGCAATGGCTGCCAGGGACAGCAAAAACAAAAGCATTAAGGCTATAAATATAGCTATACCTTTATTATATTTTTTCATAGTTATTGCAATTCTCCTATTAATGATTCAATTGCTTCAGATATCAGATGCCATCTTTCCTGGCTGTGTATTGTGTATTTCTGTTTCCTTTTCCAGCCGGTATCTGATTTCTGCCACAGATAAACACTCACCCTTTTGTTACCCCATGATTCAACCAGAACTGCTGCTGACCACCATCCAAAACCCCTGCTGATAGTTCTATACTCCAGGACTTTTAAAGGCGGCCCTATAGGCAGCTTTTCTTCTTCATTGCTGTTTACGATCTTCTCATCAGGCATGTTAGCTTCCCTCCTTTCCTTGTCCCTCTTTTTTGCTATAGCTCCCGCAACGCGGGCATTGAGATATTTTATTGTGCCTGCTGTCTACATATACATACGTACATATTGCGCACTGCCATAAAAAATTCCTGTCTGAAGAAAATTGCTTGGGTTCTTTTCTGTTCTCAAATAGAATCAGCAGCAACACCAGGCATGTTGTTAAAATAAGGTACAGCGCAGCTGCCAGAGAAAAATCAATCTTAATCATTGTTTAAAACTAACCCGCACCACGCCTTCCTGGCCATCATCTACAGCAGGCACAAACTGCCATT
>CAKKRB010000257.1:0-4868 GCA_919902485.1 Omnitrophica bacterium GWA2_41_15
TGTGATTCTATTGATAATACCTGTCTATCCTCTGCCTCAGAGGATTTTCGACAGTAGATAAAATATCGTTGCATATTTTGGAGTGGGCCCATTGTAGCTTTAAAAAAGGGATTGTCAAGGCGCTATAAGTAAATTTATGGCGTTTTATCATTCCGTTCATATTTGCGTCTAATTTCCTCTGGAATTGGTCGGCAGATTATCCTGAATAATGCAACAAGGTTTTCACCCAATTCTTTAGCTTGGGCATCCGAAATCACCTCATTGAATTCCTCAAGATATGCCTGTTTGAAATCCTCAATTCCTTTTTGGCTTAGGCTCATTACATAAGTCTAAACTATGGCGTAAAACAAAAAAGCGGGGGATACTTGCTTTTTGAGGCATTCGCCTACTCCAAACATATTACTGCAATGATATACAGGATCAGGTAACCCCCTGATTTTTGCATATCCCCCCGAAAAGGTATATTTCAGTGGCGTAGAAAATGGACAGAAAAGGGCGCTCATCGTATAAGAATAATTGGACGATGAGATAGATATTTATGGCGTTTGTTACTCTAATTAGAATTACAATAACATAGCTCTATTAATGGAATTAGTAATATATGGAAAAAGCGAAAATGGTATACGGCAACGATTCGTGCGAAAACGTGATTTATATTTCATGGTAAAGATCGTTTAAAATTTCAGACTTCGCCATTAGTCCAGTATTCACAAGGGGTTATGCTCACTTTTAGATGATATTTTTGGTTTAATTCGCTTGGTAACTGAATTAAAAGAATTTTTGAGTTGTATACTATTAGTATATAACTCAAAAAATTTTCGCTTGATTACGCAAGAAAATAGTAGTATACTCATTTTCAAAGCTCAGAATTTATGCAGGAATCCGAGTTAATTTGACAAATACGAAATAAAGGGAAAACAAGTGAAGTGATGGCTTTTTCCCAGACTGTTGTGCAGGAAGCATGGAAAAGGGCTGATGGACGTTGCGAGTGCCGAAGGACTCCCCATGATCATCCTTTCTTGAAATGCAACAAGCTACTCGTATGGGAAAACAGAGGTCGTAATTGACATTACTAACTCAATCATGGGATTTTGTATCCAAGCAGGATAGAGGGCAGCTTGCCTTTCCTCCTTTAGACAGGATATCTAGCGGTCTGATGATGAATAAACAGTTTTACGAAAGTATAATAAAATCTCTACCGTATGCCTTTTTAGTCTTAAGCGATGAGTTCAAAGTGATACATTGTAATCAAAGCTGTGAGATCCTTCTTTCGAAGACTAAAAATGAAATACTGGGCAGAGATTTATCCGAGTTCATTCCCCACAAAGAGCTCCGAGATCAAGTCAAATTGGTTCTACAAAGCAACGTGACAAAACTGGTAGAACTCCACCTTGAAGATACCAAAATCTTAAGAGCGGTTATAACTCCACTAAGTACGATGACTCAGAATGGAGGCATTTCCTGTCTGATCACATTAGAAGATATAAACGAGCGGGTGCGACTTGAAGAGCAACTTGTCCAATCGGAGAAGTTAGCGGGAATGGGATTGCTAGCCGCAACCATCGCTCATGAATTGGGTAATCCTCTGAGCATCATGAGTTCAACGCTTCAGTACATTCGTGATACTGTAACCAACCAAACGATCCAGACATCCAGTATAATCGAGGCGATTGATACGATTATGGATAGCATTGGACAGATGCATGGGCTTTTGCGGAGTCTCTCCGGGTTCACCGGTTCTCAACGTCCGCACTTCGAACCGACAAACCTCTGCCTGGTTCTTTCCCAAATGCTGGCTTTCATCCATAAAGAAGCTGAGGCACGCAAAATCAACGTATATCATCAGTTTGACGATAATCTTCCCGATTGCTATGTTGTTCCAAGGGAGATAAAGCAAGTTTTTTTGAACCTGTTAAAAAATGCTATAGAAGCGATGCCTAATGGCGGGGATTTGCGTGTAAGATTGCATTATGCTGAGAACAAAGAGGCACTCTGTGTAAATATTACCGACACGGGGCATGGAATCAGTGAAGCAGAATTATACTTGGTTTTCAGGCCGTTCTATTCGACAAAAACTGATGGCACAGGTTTAGGGCTTTCCTTCTGCCGCCGCGTTGCGGATGAGCACGGGGGAGAGATCAGGATAAAAAGCGAGTTAGGCAAAGGTAGCACTTTCAGTGTTATTCTTCCTATCAAGCAAGATGTAAGTTTATGACAACTCATAAGTATGATCGTCCAAAGACAATTTTGGTTATTGACGATGAACCGGGAATACATAGAGCTTTGGAACTCCTGTTGATGCCGGATTTTTCGATACATACAGCACTCTCAGGAATGGAAGGGCTTCATCTAGCCAGTGTTATATCCCCGGACCTTATTTTGCTAGACCTGGTCATGCCTCAGATGAGTGGTATGGAAGTTTTAAAGAGATTAACTCGGGCTGGAGATGCTATCCCCGTAATCATTTTCACAGCATACGGGAGTGTTGATTCAGCTGTCCAAGCAATAAAGCTGGGAGCAGTTGATTATATTGAAAAGCCGTTTGATGGTCCTAAGCTCAAGCAGATAATGATGGAATGCCTTGAAAGGAGGAAAAGCTTTCAGAGTTTATCAAGCCGACAAGATATCATAGGAGAAAGCCCACAGATCATGAAAGTCTGGCAGGTGGTTGAGAAATACGGACCTACAGATCTGCCAATCCTATTGCAAGGGGAAACTGGTACGGGCAAGGAGCTATTTGCTAAAGCCATCCATGAGATCAGCAAACGACAGCAAGAACCTTTAGTGCCATTTGATTGTTCTATAATTCCTGAAGCGTTATTTGAAAGTGAGATCTTTGGATACAAAAAGGGTGCGTTTACCGGTGCTGATGCCCACAAACCTGGGCACATATATTTGGCAGATAAAGGGACATTCTTCCTTGACGAGATCTCTAACCTGCCCTTGCAATACCAGGCAAAGCTTCTGAGGGTTATCCAGGAACGACAATACATTCCATTAGGAGCTACGACGGTGGAAACAATAGATGTTCGGTTTATTAGCTCAAGCAACATCAATTTAGAGGAAGCCATGCAGCGTGGTGCTTTTCGAAGTGATCTTTACTATCGCATATCCGGAGTATGTATTGAGATTCCACCTCTTAGAGAAAGAGAAGGCGATATTGAACTTTTGGCTCGATATTTCATAGCTAAGGAAGCGATACAATTAGATAAGCCAAATTTGGAGATTTCAGATGTGTCCATGGTAATGTTGCTTTCCTATCCTTGGCCGGGCAATGTCAGACAACTAAAGTATGCAGTAGGTGCGGCGGCAGCTTCCGCAGATCGGGTCGTGCTTCCTGAGCATCTCCCTTCTAACATTCAACAAGGAATATCAGTTTTTTTAGAAGGAAACGGCAAAGTCAGATTCGATCTGAGTATTAATTGTGACCTTACAAAGCCTATAGATTTGAAAGAGTTAGAGAAAAAGATGACAGCAGATTTTGAAGATCACTTCATTTCTGAGGTAAGAAAGAGACTTTCCATAAATCAGGTAGAACTAGCAGAGATGTTAGGAATAGATTCAAAAACTCTCAGAGAAAAAATCGGAAGAAAGACAAGGATACAAAAATGATTGTTCTAATAGTAGATGATCAAGAGAATATGTGTTGGATTTTATCCAAAATTTTATCGGATGCTGGTTTCTCAGTGAAAACTGCCAACACTGCTAAAGAAGCCATATCTATCGCCAATGAAAATAAAATTCTTGCCGCTATTATAGACTATCGTTTACCAGACAGTAATGGTTTTGACCTTTTCTTGAATCTAAGAAAACAAAATGAAAATCTCCCCTGTTTGCTCATAACCTCATACGGATCAAGCAAACTCCGCGAAGAAGCATTTAAGCTTGGCTTCGATGCTTATTTTGATAAGCCATTTGATAATGGCGTTCTTATCGCCGCCCTTAAGAAATCGCTAAATATCAGGGAACCGATGTTTTAGGGAGCACATTCCCGAAAACATCGGGAATCAATTCCCGAAAACATCGGGAATCAATTCCCGAAATTCTCACCAGCACCTTTCCTACTTCCGTTCACTCTAATTGGGAAAAATGAACAAAAACAAGCTTCTACATCCATTTCACAGAGAAGGAATAAGACAGGCATACTTCTTGCTATAGAAACTGTGAACATCAATTCGATGTTGTATTCTGGGGACTGCGGCATTTTGGTATTTAATTTATGGAAGCCATGAACTTTAATCATGGCAGCAGTCATCAATATATTATTTTCAAATGGAGGTTTTACTTATGGCTTCAGTTCAAAAAACAATGGATTCAAGTAGTTTAGCCGAAGTTATTGATCGTATACTTGACAAAGGTATCGTTATTGATGCATGGGTCAGGGTTTCACTTGTGGGGATCGAAATACTCTCCGTTGAAGCTCGTATTGTGATTGCTTCAGTAGATACCTATCTGAAGTATGCTGAGGCTGTTGGACTCACAGCTGCAGTTGCTGCCTAGGCTAATCTGTCCTGTATGCTGGCGGAGATATAATAATCTTCCGCCAGCCGTCATACAGCGATTGCTTAATATCTGGATATAATCTGTTTTTTATGAGAATGTTTGGTTATGGCAAATAGTATACGAAAGTAAGTGTTGTAAATGTACGTTTGTTAAGTCTTTACTTTTTTCTGAATTTGTTCAGAAGGAGATTGTGATATGGGAGATTTAAGTGATTCAATGCAAAGATTAGTCGAGGATATCGGGTCTTCGGCTGAAAGCAGGCATGTAAAAATTAGTGAGATGACGTCTGATAGCCATAATCAGATAGAGCGATTTCGCTTAGAACGCCATGATATGACAAAAGCCCTTAACGAGAAGCTTTCTTC
>CAKKRB010000257.1:4968-16653 GCA_919902485.1 Omnitrophica bacterium GWA2_41_15
TAGAGCGGTTTCGCTTGGAGCGTCAGGATATGGCAAAAGCCCTTGACGAGAAGCTCTCTTCAGATAACACCGCTAACAAGGAAGCTACAAAACAGTTTATAAACGAGCTTGTATCTGACCGGGGCGCAGCGCAAAGAATCTGGAGAAAGAGTTTTGGGGGTGTGGTAGAAAAGCAGGTTCAGCCTATTATTGAAGTTGCTGTTGAAGAACCAGTTCAATCTGTTGTTAAAGAAGAGGTTGCGGAAGAATTCCCTGCTCAACTTGCTGTTGAAGTTGCTGTTGAAGAACAAGCTCAACCTGTCATTGAAGAAGAGGCTGAACCCTCTCCTGAAAAGCAGATCTTAGAAGTACTTGCAGGACACCCTGAAGGGATCAAGTTAGTTGACATTGGCAATGAGCTAGGTGTAGATTGGCGAAGCCTTATCGGTAATATTAAACCGCTAGTAGATGGTGGCAAGATCGATAAGATTGAGAACTTGTATTATCCAAGAAGCTAGAAACCAGGCAAGCAGAGGAGATATATACATGGAAGCAAAAGCAACTGTTATCCGCCTTGAACCTGGAAAGGATTTCGTGATTACACCGTTCATAGAGAGTATCTGCCGGCGCTGTTTGTATTACTTAGAGGTTGGTTATCCTGTCCATTTGAGCGGTTCAGCAGGCACTGGCAAGACAACTCTCGCTATGCATTTGGCAGGGCTTTTAGGCAGGCCTGTGATGGTTATATATGGCGATGAGGAATTCGGCTCTTCGGATCTTCTAGGTAACGACAAAGGTTTTGTTTCTAGTCGGTTAATAGATAACTATGTCCATACTGTTTTGAGAACTGAGGAGAATATAAAGAGTTTATGGGTCGATCAAAGACTTACCACCGCTTGTAAGAGTGGTTATACTTTAGTTTACGATGAATTCTCACGCTCTCACGCTGAAGCCAACAACGTGCTTCTTTCTGTGCTCGAAGAGAAACTGATAGTTTTGCCAGAAGGCAGGTACGGTGAAAGCTATATACCTGTCCATCCTCAATTTCGAGCCATTTTCACAAGCAATCCTGATGAGTACGCAGGCGTTTACACACCACAGAGTGCGCTACTTGACAGGATGATTACTATCAAGCTTGGATGCTATGACTTTGAAACAGAAGTCGCTATTACAGCAGCTAAGTCCGGGCTTCTCCCGGAGGAAGCTCTGAAGATTGTAGAAATCGTAAGTGCTGTGAGGGAAGAACCCAATAATATCACCCCGCCAACAATTAGAGCTTCTATCATGATCGGTCAAATTTTGCGCCATCGGTATGGGAAACCTGAACCTGACGATAAGATTTTCTTCGAAACATGCCTAGATGTTCTATATAATGGGATAGATAAGGACGAAAAGCTTCAAAGGGTTATCAAGGCTGTATTTGGCTAGAGAACCTCCAATGATGCTACATAACTCGTCAAAGGAAAATCTGTATGAGACGTATAATCAAAGGACTTTATGACATTCCCAGTGTGACGAAGCTAGGGCAACGGCGGCGAATGGGTCAAGTTCAATATGAATATGAGGTACTAAATGAATTGTCTCAGTTGAGTCGAGAAAAGATCTGGCTCCATAAAGAGAAAGAAAATTGGCAGGAAAGACTAAATCGGATCAATAATCGCTTGTTGGGCATAGAAAAATTGGAAGAAACACTAATACAAAAACAAATGGCTATGAAAGAACAGAGCCCCCTCGATGTAGAAAGGGAAACCTCTGATAAAGAAACACGTGAGATGATCATAAAGTATTGAGGGGCTCAACTATGACCTATATGTATCAACTTAATGGATTATTTTTGGCATATCGCAATTAATCAGTGAATCTAAAGATGGAGATACTTTAGTCAAATTTAGTCTATTTTTAGTCAAATATGGCATATTTTTCAGTTTTAGTTAATAAGTCACTTTAGTCGCTGTCCATCAAGTATTGACGGCACTTTGTAGCCCATTTTACCAAGCTGGCGATTATAAAAATCAAAGTAAAATCTTGACAATTAGCAGTAGTTAGAAGTTAGATAAAACATTGTAAATAAAGGGTTTGGGGACTGTTTTTATGGTTTTTGACACCTTGCTATAAATTGACGAATTTAAAAGTAGTCTGTTTTTAGTCCAGTTTTGGTGGCACAAACCCTTATGAATTCTATGTTTCTAATTTTGATTTTTATAATTTAATTAGAGCATTGAAATCAAAACATCCATCATAATATATATCGAGATCAAAGCGTAAAAATGTGAATACAATTTTTATTTTTTCGTTTATCTTGTAAGCAGTTTTCAGATAATTCGTTAAACTTTTGATTATGTTTTTAAATCCCCCTTGATCCCCCTTTTCCAAAGGGGGAATTACGAAACTCCCCTCTTGAGAGGGGTTAGGGGGTGTGTTAAAAAACGTTACGAATTATCTGAAAACTACTTAAATAATACGCTTAAGTTGATACATATGGGGCTCAGTGGGTGGGTGTCGCTTCTGTTATGTTCCAAGTGCATAGGAACAGGTCAACGCAGCACGGGCAGGCTATACTGTATGGAGTGTAGAGGTGTGGGCGTCGTCTCTGTGAGATGATAAGTCTATTAGTCTGTGGGTTTCCAATAGACCCAAAGGAGGGATATCCCGGATGAGCATCATTAAAGAGGAGCCGACCAGGTTCTTAGTGATGTGTGCTTTCTGCGGCGGAAAGGGTAAAGACCCGTTCGGGATCATGTCGCTTCTGTCCGCCTGCTATGTGTGTGGCGGAGAGAAAGCGGTGTGGATGGAAAAGATAGGGACAGGAATCGCCAAAGAATGTTTGTTCTGTAATGGGTCCGGTGTTTCACCAACCGGGGCAAGAAATCACTGCGCTGTATGCGGAGGAGCTGGCGTTGTTTGGGTCGAAGAGCCGTCTCAGGTCTGCCCAGACTGTAACGGAACAGGCTGGCAGCCGGATATGTCGCTTTATTGCATAGTTTGTAAGGGGAAGGGCGCCATTCCCGTCGAAAAGGATGCCATCATCGTGGAAGGAGGTAGGTAAGGTTATGCTCACAAGCAGTTTGATAAGAGGGTTTGCCGAAGTGGATTCAGAGGGGAAGATCGCGCTTCCAAAGAACCTGCGGATAGCGATGGATTTGAAGGAGAAAGATCTGGTGGAGTTAAAACTTGCCGGTGCCAGCAAAACAAAGAAGATAGTAATATCGAAACGCCGGACGGAATTACCGTAGATAAACAATAGGCTTATGGGCTTATATTGGTGCAGTCGGTGGTTAAACTGCGGATGTAGAATCTTGGAGGACAATTGGATATGTCGAACCAGTCAAAATCATATCTCATCTATTGTATCGTCGAAAATGAAGGTTTTATTCCATATTTGGCTAATGACTTAAGTGAAATCATATACAAGGATATTGTCGCAGTTGTGAGGAAAGTTGATGCAAAAAGCATTGAAGAGCTAAGTTTAGATAAAGAACTGCTGAAAAATTGTATTGCGGCTTATCAACAGACTAATATTGACATCTTCAATCATTATACGATACTACCCATTAGATTCGGCACTATGGTGGACAGTGAAGAGGAGATAGAAGATTTCCTTGCTTCCAATTACATACATATAAAATGGGCTTTCGATAGGTTAAAAGGGAAAGCAGAGATCACAGTTCACCTTTCCTGGGATCTAAAAGCGGTGTTACAAGAAATAAACCAAGATAAACAGTGGTTGGATAATGCTAAGCAATCTATCAACCTGACAAACACTGCTGAAATAGGTAGACTGCTCTTCGTAACTGCGGACACAAAAAAGAAAGAAATCGTTGACTCTGTCCATTGCAAACTTATTGCCGTCTCTCTTGATTCTTCTGATGGGAGATGCTCTAATGAACAGATTATTATGAACAGAAGTTATCTTATAGAGAGAACAGCAGAACGATTATTTGATGAAGCCATGACAGAACTGGCAGAGGAGAATAAATCTTATCTTAGTTTAAAATACATAGGTCCACTTCCACCCTACAGCTTCGCCCCTGTGGAATTTAATTGGAGAAATTTCGAGTTGATAAACGAGGTAAGAAGAAGGCTTTTGTTGCCTGAACAAGCCAGTTTTAGAGAAATTAAGGCTTCATATCGAAGACTATCCTTGAAATTCCATCCAGACAAGAATTCCGGTGACCAACAATCTTCCGAACGCTTCAGAGAGATAAACGAAGCATACAAAATATTAGAGACGTATTGTCATAGCTGTGAGGGGTCTTTGGCATCCAAAGAAAATAACGAATATTCTTTTACCAAGGATGATGTAGAAAGTGTCTTTGTTGCCAATAGAAAAATGGTGGCTGTTTAGCAAAAACATAATAAAGAACTGATAGAATCAATCTTTTTCCAGAATAGAGATGAATCATGAAAAATAACGGAAATTCAAACTACGGAAAGCTGTTTTATGCGGTTATTTTAACAGAACGAGAGTGCAATTTCGGCCCTGTTGGATTGGACGACAAAATAGTCCATAGTATAAATTACAAGGGTGTTGGTGCATTGGTAAGCGATTATCCACGAGTTGACTCAATCAAGCTGCTCAGAAAGAACCTTGCCTCATACCATCAGGTTGTCAAGAAGGCTTCGGAGCACTTTACCACTATTCCTGCCAAGTTTGGTCAAATAGCTCGCGATGCGGGCGAGGTGGACATTGCTCTGCGGAAAAACTATCAGACGATTCAAAAAGAATTGGCAAGGTTTGACGGAAAAGTAGAAATGGGACTGAAAATTAGCTGGGATGTCGAAGATGTATTTGAGTATTTCATTGGTAAAGACGATAAGCTCAGAATTCTTAGAAACAAACTCATGAATGGAAATAAACCTCCGAATCAAAGCGACCTGATCAATTTCGGACATTATTTCCATGAAAGGATGGATCAGGCAAGAAAGCAGATTACCGAAACAACTCTCGCTGTCTTGCCTTCGGGAGAAGCAAGGACAGAAGATATACACGAAGATAAAATGGTAACCAATGCAACACTACTTATAGAAAAGGACCTTCTAAACCAACTCGAAAATACGATTGAGAAACTCAGTGTGTCTATGGGGAGTGAGTATAGCCTAAAATTAGACGGACCTTGGCCTCCATTCAGCTTTGTTGACCGTCTGGAACTTCACCTGGAAAGGTAATAATGTTATTATTATTAAAGGGCATATATCTGCTAGGGAAAAAATTGCATGAAATGGCGATGGAGGAGCTTCTTGACGAAGATAAGGTCAGAGCGGATCTGAAAGAATTATATCTGCTACTTGAGTCAGGCAAGATTAGCGAAGAGGAATTTGAACTCAGGGAAGAGAAATTAGTTGAGCGACTAGAAGAGATCGAATTATACAAAAATAAATAGCCCCAATCCTATGGTGGCAAAGGGGAAAACCATGAGATTAAACGAAATTATTGGCGTAGCTAAAGAGCAATTACAATCATTATTGCACTTGGAAGTTGCTAACGTTGTCACAGCTTCAAGAAATAATGGAGGATGGCAGATGACGATCGAGTTAGTTGAAAGAAAAGCCATTCCCGATACACAAGACATACTGGGGATGTATGATGTCATCCTTGATGATACTGGCGATATAGTAAGCTATCTTCGGAAGAACATGCGCAGACGAATGGATATGGTAGAAAATGTTGAGTAGAAATATTGTCATTGCTGTATATTCCCGATGAATATATTCTATTGAGGGGTGACAGTCAAAAATAAATGGAAGGATCGTATGGGCGAATTATACCTTTACTGCCTCAGAGAGAATATCGAAGGTATTCCAACCATTTCCGCAAAGGGTATTGATGGAAGAGAAGAAGTTTTTATAATTCCTTATCAGGAACTAGAGGCAATAGTGAGCAATTCTTCAGAAGGATTTGCATCAGAGGAGATTCAAAAAAAGGCAAAAGAAGACGTGAACTGGATTAGGGAAAAAGCTCTTGCTCATGAGAGGGTTATAGAGGAAGCAATGAGTAAAGGCAATAAGGCTCTAAGCTTAATCCCGATGAGGTTTGGTGCTGTTTTCAAAGACAGAATGAGTTTAGAAAATGCCTTGAATAGAGACTATTCCATGATTAAAGAAGCTTTAGAGAGAATTCATGGGAAACAGGAGTGGAGTGCAAAGGTATACCTAAAGAATAAAGAATTTTTAGAGCAAATGGTAAAAGAGACTAATGAAGTAATAAAACAGAAAGAAGAAGAAATTGCTTCTTTACCTGAAGGTATGGCTTTTTTTATGGAAGAGGAACTTAAAGAGGCAGTTTCCAAAGAAGTAGACAAAGAATTAAACAATATTATAAATGTTATTTCCGAAAGCTTAAAAAAGCACGCTGTGGACTCGATTAAAGGTAAAAATTTGGGGAGAGAGTTAACAGGCAAGAAAGAGCTTATGGTTTTAAATGTAGCTTATTTAATCCTTGAGGAAAAGGTTGAGCATTTCAAGAAAGCCGCTGATGATTTAAACCAAAATATACAGACGAAGGGATTTTACCTGGAATGTAGCGGTCCCTGGCCTGCCTATAATTTTACTTCTTACTAAATACTATGACTGATAAAAATGATAATGTAACATTAATAGATGCACTAGATAAGATTTTAGAAACAGGAGCGGTTATTAATGGGGAATTAGTAATAAGAGTAGCAGATATAGACCTTGTTTTTTTAGGCTTAAGACTTATCCTTACATCAGTTTCTAGGGCAGAAGAGCTTTCTGGTATAAGTTTCAGTGATCGAGACAAAAAACCTACGCCAGAAGATATTGAATACATAGAAAAGTTACAAAGAGAGATAAGAAAGGCCGAAGAAAACATTCCTAAGCTCATTGATATGGGTGATCCCAAAGAAACAGAACAGGGTTTAGCTAAGTTAATTTTAACCATAGTTGAACTTATAAGAAGACTCATGGAGAAAGAAGCTTACAGGAGAGTAAAGAGGGGAACGCTTTCTCCTACAGAAATTCAAAAATTGGGATTAAGCCTAAAAGCAGTAAAGAAAAAGATAAAAGAAGTCCAAACAATATTTGGTATTGAGGATGAAGAATTAAATATAGATTTAGGCCCCTTGGGGAATTTGATGTGAAAAGGAAGAATAAACAATGGCTCAAGCACAAATAATGCATTCTACGGAAGCCGCTGGTCTTGCTGAGATTCTAGAGAGAGTTTTGGATAAAGGGATAGTGATAGCGGGAGATATTAAGATACAGATTGCTGATGTTGAGCTTTTAACTATCAAGATAAGGCTTATGATTGCCTCTGTGGATAAGGCAAAGGAAATGGGCATAGACTGGTGGGAACATGACTCTTACCTTTCATCAAAAGCGAAAGAGGTAGAAAACCAGAGGAAGATCGAAGAACTTGAAGCCGCTGTGGAAAAATTAAAAAACGGAGCGTAGGAATGGAAATAAAGGATATTGTAGAAATAGCAAAAAAGAAATTAGTTGAAATTACAGAATTCAGTTCCCCCAATATAATAGGAGCCGATAAAGATGGAGATACATGGTATATTACCATAGAAATAGTAGAAAAGCCTTCTGAAGCGGTTAATTTGGAGATTTTAGGAATCTATGATGTCCGACTAGATGCCTCTGGAAACCTTCTTGGCTTTGAAAGGATAGGAATGAGGAAGCGTGGTGATATTCAGAGAGATGCAAAAATCATTAGGAACATTTCCAGATAATTTCAAGATAGCAGAAATTTCGAGATAGAATCCCGCCAAAAAAACTCGAACGATTGGAAAGTAGCAAGTCTAAATAATGAATCAATAATCAATTGTGAAACCCTCCAAAAATCTTGATTCAAAAAAAAGTTCTAAAAGTGATAAAATACTGCTTGACTTTATCATTAAAAGTCATTATAATATATTATTGATTAAATTTATATACTCATTTAGAAAAAAGTAATAAATCTAACAAAATATTTTATGAATAGCGGTGTAATTATGCAAGATGACGAAAAAGATCGAATTCTAACAGCCGGAGAAGCAGCGGAATATCTTAAAATGGCTTTATCAACCCTCTATCGTTATATGCGCGCGGGACAAGTGCCATGCTTCAAGGTTGGTAATCAATGGCGGTTCAAAAGATCAGTCCTTGATCAATGGATGGAGCGGTTATCTACACTGGATGTCAACTCAAATGTTGTAAAGCTAAAAAAGGAGACAAATATGGAAAAACGTAAGAAGGAAGGAAACATAAATCTCGATATTGGGCTTGGAGGGATTTTTAAGGGGCTTGGCTCTTTCATCGAATTAGCTACAAAGCTTGCTGAAAAAGCTCCTGACGAGATTAGAAAAGAAGGAGAAATAGGTCCTGATGAAAAGGGGTTAAAAGCAGTATACGGATTTTCAATAAAGGTCGGAGGTGGAGGCCGCCCAACCATACAACAATTCGGCAATGTTAAAGAAGAAGCCAAAGGACCTGTAGTTGATGAAGTACGAGAGCCGATGGTAGATACGTTCGACGAAGGAGATTTCATCCTGGTGGTAGCTGAAATGCCCGGTGTTAGTGAACCTGACATCAAGTACGAAATCAAAGGGGATATTCTGATCATATCCGGAGAAAATAAAGACAGAAAATACTACAAGGAACTGCTACTTCCTGCTCTAATTGATGAAAAGAAAACTTCTTATTCCAACAGAAATGGTATCGTAGAATTTAAACTGTGGAAAACCGAACAACCATAGGAACTGTAACAATGCGAAAGTTATTTAATATTCCAATTATTCACACATCTGAGGATCTTGGTTCGCATTTAGTGGAGGCGAAAAAGGAATATGTCTCCAAATATGGACTCTCAAAGTGGGACGACCATATCAAAGCAGTAGATAAATTTTGGCGGGAACTTCGGGAAACTCTTCTTGCTCTACCGGTGGATTACAAAAACGCAAAGCTGTATCAGGATAGCCTGCCAGTATGTGATCTAGAGCTTGAAATCGTTGAAAAACTTGCAGAAAATGAAAATATAAATTATCAGATCCTCCTTGAACTGGTCAAAAAAGGCGCCACTATAATGGGTAGCGAAGATCCAAAACTGCTCATTGAGGAGCGGAATCTAATTATTGAGAATGGCGTTACGACTTTATCTAACGTTTATGATGATTTAATGGAACGGCGGGATAGCTACATCGCCCAGAGAATCAACACCACGCTAAAAGATGAGGAAATAGGTTTGCTTTTCATTGGGGCATTACATAAAGTGGCTGATAAGTTGCCGAGTGATATACAAGTTGTTAACTTACTAACAAGACAAAATTCACCAAAGGAGAAAGACTGAAAATGGCTGAGGAAGCAAATTCTTTGAGTGTTGTTCTTAAAGTATCCGAAGCCTCTAGCAGGGATGCAGGCAAGGGTTTAGCCCGAATAGACCCAAAAGATATAGAAAAGCTTGGAGTATCGGTGGGGGATATTGTCAAGATCCAGGGCAAGAGGATAACCGTTGCCAAAGTTATGCCGGCATATCCAGAGGATCGAGACAAACAAAGCATACAGATAGATGGACTTATTCGCCGCAATGCCGATGTCGGCATTGGTGAGAAAGTGACTATTGAACCCTCGACAGTTCGTCCAGCATCTCGCATCGTTTTAATCCCAGCGGCTGGCAAACATGCCTTCTCTCAACAGAAAGATATGGGATACGTAGGCAAGCTGTTAAACGATCTGCCAGTAATCTCAGGTGATATAGTTCGTGCCACGCTATTTGGTTCGCAGTTTCAGGAATTTATAGTTTCCGAAACTATCCCTGATGGTATAGTCCTTATCCAACAGACAACAAAAATCCGCATTGAAGCGCAAGAGGGTAAAGAAGGCAAAAGCCTCGAAAAGATTCGGATCTCTTACGAAGACATTGGAGGGCTTGACAAAGCAATCCAGAGGGTGCGTGAGATGATCGAGTTACCTCTGAAATATCCTCAGTTGTTTGAAAAATTAGGGATAGAACCACCCAAAGGGGTACTTTTGCATGGGCCACCTGGATGTGGAAAAACTCTTTTAGCAAGAGCTGTTGCTAATGAGACTGACGCCGCATTCTTCTCTGTCAGCGGCCCTGAGATAATTCACAAGTTTTATGGAGAATCCGAAAAGCATCTCAGGGACATATTCGATCAGGCTAAGCAGAAGGCGCCAAGCATAATTTTCCTTGATGAGATTGACTCCATTGCTCCGAAAAGGGAGAATGTGGTTGGTGATGTCGAAAAGAGGGTAGTTGCTCAGCTTCTCGCTCTTTTAGATGGCTTAAAGGAACGCGGGCAGATTATAGTAATCGGAGCTACCAATTTGCCCAACCTCCTTGACCCCGCATTGCGCCGGCCAGGGCGATTTGACAGGGAGATTGTAATTGGCATTCCTGACTCCAAAGCCCGACTGCAAATCATTGAAATCCACACACGTGGTATGCCCTTGGCGGAGGATGTCGATCTCAAAAAGATAGCAGAAATCACCCACGGGTTCACTGGCGCCGATTTGGAGGCACTCTGTCGAGAAGCAGCCATGATAGCCATCAGAAAGGTGATTCCCCAGATCGACTTTGAACTAGAAATGCTTCCTTATGAGCTTTTAGCTGAGCTAGAGATAACAATGGACAACTTCCTTGAAGCACTAAAGGAGGTTGAGCCATCCGGTATGCGTGAAGTTTTCACCGAAATTCCAAATGTACGCTGGACCGACGTAGGCGGATTGGAAGAGATTAAAAGAGAGTTGCAAGAAGCAGTAGAATGGCCACTGAAGTACGCAGACGTATTCAAGTATGCGAATGTATCTCCGATAAAAGGCATACTAATTTATGGCACCCCGGGCACAGGGAAAACACTCTTGGCAAAAGCAGTTGCCACCGAAAGCCAGGCGAATTTCATCTCTATCAAAGGACCAGAGTTAATCTCTAAATGGGTCGGTGAATCCGAAAAAGGTATAAGAGAAGTCTTTAAAAAGGCGAAGCAATCCAGCCCGTGTATACTATTCCTAGATGAACTGGATGCGATTGCCCCATCACGATCTAATTCGTCAGATTCTCATGTTTCAGAACGAGTCATCAGTCAGCTATTGACAGAAATGGATGGAATTGAGGAAATGCGCGGAGTAGTAGTATTAGCAGCTACGAACCGACTTGATATAATCGATTCCGCCCTTTTACGACCGGGAAGATTCGATCTGCTCATAGAAATGCCAATGCCGAATGAATCGGTTCGGCTTGAGATATTCAAGATTCACACCGCAGGTAAACCTATAAGTGATGATGTCGATCTGCCCCGATTGGCTCAGATAACCGAAGATTGTGTCGGAGCTGATATAGAATTCATCTGCAAAAGAGCGTCAATGTTAGCAATACGGGATTTTATTCAGATCAAAGAAGAAAAAGACTTCACAAAGATAAAAATCTATCCAGATCACTTTCAGGTTGCAATGGAACAAAACAGTAAACGACAGAAGTCGGTAGAGTCGAGATCGTAGTATCATGTGATCTATAATATTCAAGGATGGTTGCTTGCCCGGAGGGTCTGGCACACAGAATCAAAAGTTGTGCTTACCAAAGACGTTGACATTGATATAAAAATCTTTCCCGATTACTCGAAAGAGGGCTTGGCAGATTGTGAAAGAGTCCGATGAAAAATCCGGACTTGAAGAAGGCTTGACCACTCCTTTTACAGTTACTAAGCGAATTACTGTAATGGTATGTGTTAAGCAATATGCTACTGGCAG
>CAKKRB010000258.1 GCA_919902485.1 Omnitrophica bacterium GWA2_41_15
GGTCCACTTTATTGTGTCTATTTTTTTCTTCTTTTCTTTGCCGTTTGAATCAAATACCTTTACGCTGTCTTTTGTCAGGATTCCTATTTCTCCGTCATCAAGGTATATAACTTTCTTTGTATGCTTTAATATTGCAGGCACATCTGATGCTATAAAATTCTCGTCTTTTCCAACGCCTATTATAAGCGGGCTTTCTTTTCTTGCGCATACGAGCTTGTCAGGTTCATTGCTGGATATGACCCCTAATGCAAAAGACCCTTCCAGCTCTTTCAATGTCTTAAGGACAGCCTCTTTTAAATCTCCCTTATAATATTTTTCTATCAGATGCGCAACCACTTCTGTATCTGTCTCTGATTTAAATTTATGGCCTTCTTCCAAAAGCCTTTCTTTCAGGATTGAAAAATTCTCTATAATACCATTGTGAACTATGGCGATATTATTTGAACAGTCTGAGTGGGGATGGGCATTTATATTTGTAGGAGCGCCGTGAGTCGCCCACCTGGAATGCCCTATGCCGAGATTTGCGCTATCCAGGTCAGGCCTCTCCATAGTCATGGCTACAAGGTCTTTAATTTTACCTGACCTCTTAGCTGTCCTTATCCTGCCTTTGCTTAAAACAGCTACGCCTGCTGAATCATAGCCTCTGTATTCAAGCTGTTTAAGCCCGTCCAGTAAAACAGACAGGATTTTTTTATTTCCTATGTAACCTACTATACCGCACATAAATACTCCTTCTGATGTATTATATATTATCTGCCAGCTTGTGCCAATAGAAAAAATATGTTAAACTTATGTATAATGAAAATAAACCTCAAATTAAACATCAGCGCTTTCGCGCTCGGCCTAACCTCAATGATAGGCCAGATAATTATTATAAGAGAGCTTATTGTGGTATTCTACGGCAATGAGCTTTCTTTAGGCATAATACTCGCATGCTGGCTTTTCTGGTCGGCATTTGGAAGCCTTGTGCTTGGCAGAATTGCAGACCATATCCAGTTTAAAGAAAAACTCCTGTCATATGTCCAGCTCGCAATATCAATAGTCATACCTCTAAACATATTCTTAATCCGCATAATAAAGCCTTTATTAAAAATCCATGCAGGCAAACTTATAGGATTTACACAAATGCTGGGCGCTTCTTTTGTGTCCTTATCAGTTATTTGCATATTGATGGGCTTCACCTTTATCCTTATCTCCAGGATTGCTTCAAAAGATAACAATGTGCCTTCCAAACAGATAGGCAGAATATATTTACTGGAAAGCCTTGGCGCATCTGTGGGTGGGCTTATTTATACCTTGTTTCTCGTAAAAGCATACACGCCTTTTCACAATGCCCTTATATTAGGAAATCTTAACCTGATTGTCTCTATATTATTCAATAGAAATTTAATCCAGCTTGTGTATCTGGTGGTATTTTCAACTACAATCATATTCAACTGGCCAAAACACCTGGATGGATTCACGCGCGGCTTCCAGTCCAGGCCCATGAAGCTCGTAGAAAATAAAGATTCCCTATATGGAAATATCTCTGTCACAAGATTGGAAAATCAGTACAGCTTTTATGAAAACGGATCTTTGCTGTTTACCGGAGGAGACTTGGCAACAAGCGAGGAATCAGTGCACTACGCAATGCTTGAGCACCTGTACCCGAAAAAAATCCTCCTTATAGGCGGCGGCACAGGAGGCGCGATAAACCAGATCTTAAAACATAAGGTGGACAGGATTGACTATGTGGAATTAGACCCTTTTATAATAAGCCTCTCGCAGAAATACATGCCTCCAATAACAGATGACAGGGTAAATACAATCCATATGGACGGCAGGCTCTTCGTAAAACAGGCAAGCATTATAGGCAATTTCACAACACCTTACAAGTATGATGTAATAATATTAAGCCTTCCTGACCCTTACACTGCAAGCCTCAATAGATTTTATTCCCTGGAATTCTTCCAGGAGGTTAAAAAAATCCTGGAGCCGCGTGGTGTATTTTCTTTCGGACTTCTTTCTTCTGAAAATTATATAAGCCCTGAGCATGCTGTATATCTCAGCTGTATTTACAATACTCTCAAAAAAGAATTCAATGACATAAAACTTCTCCCAGGAGATACTATTACATTCATTGCGTCAGGAGAGCCTGGTATGCTCACCCAGGACGCGAATGTCCTGATAAAAAGATTGAAAGAAAGAAACATTAAAACCAAGTTTGTCAGGGAATATTACCTGCCTTTTAAATTAGACCCTTTGAGAATAAAGTATGTGGAAAGCGCCATTCAAAAATTTCAGAATACAAGAATAAATACTGACTTTAAACCCATAGGATACCTATATCACGCTATATTGTGGATAAGTTTTTTTGACGCCACTAGAAATCTGCTTCCGTATATAGGCAAAATCAACCTTGGAATCTTTATTTTAATAGCATTTGCCTTGTTTATGATAACCTTGCTGGCGCAAAAACTAACCAGGGCTTCTTTGAAATTCCCTGTTTTAATATCTATGGCTGGAACAGGCATGAGCCAGATATGTTTTCAGGTAATTATTATACTGGCGTTTCAGTTTATATACGGCTACATGTATTATCAGATAGGATTTATCCTTACCTCATTCATGATAGGCCTTACAATCGGAAGTTTTTTTATAACTAAACTTATAGAAAAAATAGAAGATGAAAAATCTCTGTATTTGAAAACTCAGTCCATGCTTGCCATCTATCCATTAATACTGGCAGGAGCGCTCTTTATCATCTCAAAGACAAACCAGTTTAAACCTGGCATAGGGGGCATGTTACAGATAGCCTTTGTGATACTGCCTATAGCTGCTGGTTTTATAGGCGGTTTCCAGTTCCTTCTCGCGAACAAAATCTGGCTTGAAGGTTCCAAAGATATCGCTAAAACCACAGGCCTTTTATGCGGCATTGATCTGCTCGGTTCCTGCATAGGCGGATTAGTTATAGGTATGATATTTATTCCAATACTTGGGATTATTCAGACGTGTGTGTTGCTAAGCGTTATAAATATATTTATTTTTATTCTAATTTCCAATTCCAGGAATCCTGCTATTCAAAAGATGTAAAAAAGTTATCTACAATGCAGGGGAGCCTTAAGGCTCCCCTGCTGCTATGGATGAGGCGTAATTGCTATAATAATTATTTCCCATCTTTGTTTCCCATAAAAGAAAAATATTCTATAGGCCTCAAAGACCTTTTTTCCATTAGGGCCCTTGAACGAATAAAATTCATGTGTCTCGAGGCTGGGATGCCTTGGATTCTCCTGAAGAAATCTAAGGGCTTTGGATACTGCTTTAAAACATTTCTCAAGATTAGGGGATTTTTTAAGTTCTTTGAGACTTGTCTCGGCGGTTGGCGTGAAACTTAAAAGAAACTTCATAAGTTTTCTAGGAAGGAGTCCAAATCATCTATGCGCTTAATTTTCCCTTCCCGCGCTTCCTGGAGCCCTTTGCGGACTTTTCCAATAACCTCGGGATTGCGATATACCCATGCTTCGCTGCTTGGAATAGATACAGCTGGCCTTAATAAAATATCTCCGTTCTTAGCAACAAAAACCTGGTATGCCTCTACCTCCATCCGTTTGCCAAGCGACTTGGCCAATTTCCCTCCCAGCGTAATCCTGTGTTTTGAGTCAAGCGGCTTTGTATTATACGGGACAAATTCCTCATGAATATCAATTATTTCTTTCTTTGCCTTCTCGTATGATTTAAGCGTTTTCATATATCATGCCTCCTATCTAAAGTATATATTATAGTGGGAATATTGTCAAGTGGGAAAATGGGAAAATATAACTTAAATGTTTTGCAACTCCAACCCTTGTTTTTTGCAAAATATGTGATATATTATGTATAGAAGTTGAAACAGCGAAGGAGGCGTGGAATAGCGTAAAGCGCCAAGGTTTATAGCCTATAGAAAAAGCCCTGAAATCAGGGCTTTTTCTATTTCTACTGCTTCTATTCTCCGAACACTTCTGCGCTGAAGGTGTAGATCTCTGTAGATTTATCTTTCCAAGCATCCTGAGGCAGGCCTGCTTTTCTGCACGTTTCTTTAAGAAAAGTTTCTCTATCCCAGTTGTATTCTGTGGCAACCTGGGGCAATAATAACCCTGAATCAAAACCGCGCTTCATAACTAATCCGTGCTTTCCAACCTCTATCTCATTTATATCTTTTATTCTTTTAAGAGGCGTAAGCACTGATATCTCGTACTCAAGTTTTCCAAGCTCTTCCTGCGTCACAGGATTAAACCTGTAATCATTGACCGCTGCTGATTTCGCAACATCTTTTACTGTCTCAAAAAGCGGTTTTACTGCCTGAATATATCCAATGCATCCCCTTAGCTGACCATTTTCTTTCAGGGTTACAAACGCCCCGCAATTCTCTTTTAGCCTTTCCTCTGTCACATTGGGCAAAAACTGCCTTTTGCCTGTAACAGCCTCTGTTACTGAGAGTTTTGCAATCTCCATTAGCTTTTTCTTCTCTTCTTTATTCAAATACTCGTCTTTCATTATCATCTCTCCTTTTTTCTCTGAATCCTCTGGTATATACACAATAATGCTTGAATAACCTACAACCCTTGATTTATCTCCTGTCACATCCCCTGAATTAGCGTATTTTATAATGCTTGCTTTTGCGCCTGATCTATTTGCAAACATGATCATTCCTAAAACAGCGATAGGCGCGTCTATCTCTGTTTTCCCTTCCTGCAACTGGCTCAATAACCATCCAGCATCTAATTTTTCAACAGCGCTTAATCCGCTTGTATCGAGTTCCACTGCTTTATCATAAGGATAATAATGAGAAAGGTCCGCGCTGATAACCAAAAGCGTATCTTTATCCATTACATCATAAAGCGCATCGCTTAATATCCTGGCATCTTCCGCTTCAGGATTTCCCATAGCAATAGGCACTATTCTGAAATCCTTATCCTTATACACCCTCTGTAAAAATGGGAGCTCGACTTCAATAGCATGCTCTTTTTGATGCGCCTCCGGATAATAAATAAACCTATTATTCTTCTCTATTATTTTATTTGCAAGTGTTTCGTCTATTTTCACAAGGCCGAGGGGGGTTTTGAATGCGCCTTTATTGTAAACTGATATGCCGCTGAACCCTACATAGTGACTTGGCGAGATTATAATTACCTTTTTGAAATCCGTTCCTTCCAGCTGCTTAAAACTATACGCTGCAACCTGTCCTGAATATTCATAACCTGCGTGCGGCGCTATTATTGCCAGGATATTCCCTTTGATATCTGATTTTTTAACATTCGCCAAAAAACTGTCTACTTTTTTCGCAAGCGCCTCTTTATCCTCTGGATAAAACGCCCCTGCCACAGCAGGCTTTCTTATATCCTCTGAAGAATAAACCGTACAAGAACATAGAATAAAAATGATTGCTAATAGTAATATTTTATTCATCCTGCTAAAGTTTTATAATATTTTGCTTCTTTATACTGTGTTTTCTTAAATAACTTTAACTTCTTGATGCCTGGCAGTATCCAAATTGCCAATGCCCCAAATCCCGCCATCTTCAAAAATTCTTTACGCGTAATCTTGTCTTTGAACATATCCTTCCTTCCGTTAATTCACAAAACGAGTATGACTTGTTTGTAAATTAACGCTAGTCCCAGCGGCCTGGGATTTTAGCGGAACAAAACTTGCATAGTCCGCTAGTTATATTATTCTGGGTAACCGTATAGCCCAAACGCTCTATGAGCAGTTTTTTACATACTGGGCAATAAGTATTATTGCCCTCGTGTTCTGGAATATTACCGATATAAACATAATTTATGCCTTTTGACATCGCGATTTCCCTCGCCTGGATAAGCGATTCTTCAGGCGTAGGCGGCAGATTTTTTAACTGGTATGTAGGCCAGAATTTTGAAAAGTGCACTGGCACATCAAGTCCCAGATTTTCAACTATCCAGTCGCACATCCTGGAAAAATCATCTTTTGTGTCATTATATGTGGGGACTACCAGGTTTACAAGTTCCAGCCATACGCCTTTTTCTTTTATCAGTTTTATTGCGCTCATCACAGGCCCGACATGGCCCCTTGTGACATTTTCATAAAAATCCTCTGCAATACCCTTAAAGTCCACTTTTACTGCATCCAGGAAAGCACAGGCATCTTCCAGGGGTTTCTGATTTATATATCCTGCTGTTACCCATACATTCAGTATGTTATTTTTATGCGCAGCCTCTGCAATATCAGCTGCATATTCAAAAAATATAACCGGATCTGAATAAGTGCAGGCAATGGTCCTGCATTTATTTTCTATTGCCCCCTGGACAACTTGTTCCGGAGACATGTCCATATTTACAGTGTCTTCCGGGTTAGACTGCGAGATCTCCCAGTTCTGGCAATAAAGGCAATGCAGATTGCACCCCGCGGTTGCTAATGAAAAAGAAAGAGACCCTGGCAGAAAATGATAAAACGGTTTTTTTTCAATGGGGTCCACGTGCACTGCGCAGGGTTTCCCATAGACAAGAGTCTGAAGTTTCCCGCCTATATGCATACGGGCCCTGCATTTTCCCCTCTCTCCTTCTTTCAATTCGCAGCTCACCGGGCATAATAAACATCTGACCTTTTTCATTCTTCTATAACCCTGTAATATTTAGCCTCTTTAGGGATTAAGTTTGATTTCTTCTCTTCTATACTGCTTATCCCGGTTTGTTTCAAAACAACAGGCTTTGGCTTGTTGGCTTTCATGATTGCAGCGCTTATCATTACAAGAATTACTATAATAACTGTATTAAAAATAATTTTCTTAAACATGTTTTTTCTTTATAATAAAAAGTGCCATCCCTGTGATAAACATTATAACGCTGGTAATGTCCGCCAGCGTTAAACTTGTGTTCCATAGGTACAGGTTATCTGCCCTGAACCTGGAAACAATGATTCTTATAACAGCGTATACCATTAGATATAATAAAAATAACCCGCCTTTAATTTTTATCTTCTTTCTTAGATTCCACAGCAGCAAAAATCCTATGGAATCCAGAATAAGCTCATATATCTGTGTTGGCTGGTTATTTATACCGGGACAGCACCCGTTTAAATAACACCCTATCCTTCCGATAGCCTGGCCCAGGATTATAGACGGGGATACCAGGTCAGCCAAAATCCAGAAAGAGATTTTTTTCAGCCTTGAGAATATCAGGCCTGTAACTACGCCGGCTAATATGCCTCCATGGATTGAAAGCCCGCCCTGCCACATTTTAAATATAGTTATCGGGTTTTTTAATAATCCGCTAATATCAAAAAACAAAATATAATAAACCCTTGCGCCTATTATTGAGCCGATAATGAGGTAAAAACTAAAGTCATAGACAAGATCCTGTTTTATATTTTTTCTTACAGCTTCAAGCCTCGCGATAAATATACCAAATAAAAAAGCTATGGCAACCATCATGCCATAGCTATAAATTGTAAAAGGCCCGATTTTAGCTATTATGGGATGCATAAATATTATTTTATCTCTAAGTCTGTTCTGCCTATCCTTTGTTTCGCAAAATCCCAGGAATAATCATAGAGATGAAGGCCTTTGCTGGCAGCGATAATTTCTCCGTTTTCAACGCCTATCTCCTCTGCCATATACTGCTTTACCAGTTCCAATCCCCCAAGATTTGACGGGAATCCTCCCCACAAATCCCATGACCTGAAATAGGGGAAAAAATGGAGCTTACCGTAACGAATCCTCGTATCTATAAGCCTCAGGCACGGCGGATCATTCAGTTTTATGTCAGAAGGCATACCTATTTCTATTGTAGCCTGATTAGTGCCATGTCCCTGGGTTTTGTACATCTTTATCACTTCTTCAACCTGGTTGACTTCAAGGGGCATTTCCTTTACCATCTCTTTACCGTCAACTGTTTCCTTCAGCCTAACCTTTGCGTCTACCATTCTTTCGCCGTACGTATAATCTTCTGTATCTGTTTTCTGGCCTGTCAATAAATAGGAAAGATATCTGTTTATATATTCCATGCTTGTAGGAGCCGGGATGCTTGAGCCTTCAGGTATTATAGGTATTATCTGATGG
>CAKKRB010000259.1 GCA_919902485.1 Omnitrophica bacterium GWA2_41_15
TGGCAGGGTCGAGTTTAAAAACCCAGCAGACGATATTCTCAGATATGAGCATATTCCCGAAGAATCCAATGTGGGGGAATTTTTATCTTGCCTGGACAAAAGGCGGGTTCGGGATGTATTTTCTTAACAGCTTATTTTATACCGTAACAGTTGTTTTCGGCATAGTTATAATAGCATCCCTTGCGGCGTTTGCGTTTTCCAGGCTTAAGTTTCCCGGGAAAAATATGCTTTTTTATATGTTCCTGGGAGCCATGATGATTCCGCTTCCCGGAAGCTTTGTGCCGCTCTACGTTTTAATGACGAAACTCCATCTTATAAATACAAGGATAGGTTATATCCTGTGCATGATAAACGTGGGGCTTTCTTTCAGCATATATTTACTCAAGACATTTTTTGACAAGATGCCTGTGGAACTGGAGGATGCGGCCCGCATAGACGGCTGTTCAAGGCTTGGGATCTGGTGGAATGTGGCGCTGCCGCTTGCAAGACCTGCAATAGCTGTTATAGTGATATTTAATTCCCTTAACGTATGGAACGAATATATCCTGGCAACTCTTATATTTTCAAGTAAAAGTTTAATGCCTTTGCAAAGAGGCCTTATGATATTTCAGGGCACGCATATTACAGAATATTCTCTTTTAATGGCAGGCATGACTATTACTACGCTGCCGATTATTTTAGTATACTTGCTGATGCAAAGGCATATTATCAAGGGTATAACAGCGGGAGCGATTGTAGGATAGACCATTTCCAGCTGCGCTATCCGCCGTACGGCGGATAGCGCAGCTGGAGAGGCCAGACTTGGAACTATGCAGAATAAAATGAAAAATAAAAAGATTTTAATTATAATTGGATTATTTTTATTTGGTTTTACATGTATTGCTTTTTGTGAAGAGGCAGTTGTTGATCAGCAGGCAATGCAACAAGAAGAAAAACTATCTTCGAAGGAGATGATCATCCGCGCGTGGGAAGCATGGGGAGCAAAGGATCAGGACAAGGCTTTCTACTGGACCAATAAATGCATAGAGATGTATTCTGAAGAGGCAAAGAAGGAACAAGCTGGCCTTACAGAGCTGCCTACAACAGATACGATAGACCAGTATGAAACTTTGAACGCTGTTGGAACAAGTTTTTTTATTCAGGGCGAGGCGTATCTTTCCCAGGGAAAGACAGAAGAGGCAAAGAAGGCCTTTGGCATAGCTATAAAGGATTATAGTTTTGCCCAGAACTGGGATCCGAGAGGCTGGTACTGGAGCGTAAAGGAAAAAAGCCTTGCGAGCCTTGAGAAGATGGAAGGCGAGACTGCAGAACCCTCACCCAAACCTTCTGCCCTCACCCCTGCCCTCTCCCATAAATGGGAGAGGGAGGCTACGCCCATTACCCTTTATGACCCTGGAAAAGAGGATATTGTAAACTATAAAAGATATGGATATTTTAAAGATGTTGGGACAGATAAATATAAATACGTGATAAAGGACCAGGAAGGCCTGTCTCAGGCAGCAGGCGAAGGCATTTATCCGAATACGTCCAGCGTAAACTGGGATCCCAGATATAAAAAGGTTAAAGATGAGGGAAGGCTTGAAGGAGGACATTGGGATTTTGTAAATACAGATGACCTGGAAGCAAGTTTTTATAAATGGATTAATGCGCCAGAGCCTCAGGGCGTGCGCTTGTTTTATACAGGGTTGAGCCTTGAGAAATCAGGCTTGTTGAAACATGCGATAAAGGCTTATTACGCGACAGCTGTGCATTTTCCAAAATCAGTCGGCTGGACTTATTTTCGTACGCCATGGTACATAGCCCAGGTTGCCCTGGACAGAATTGATTTTTTATTAAGGCATCATCCTGAACTTGAGATGGAATTAGCAGGCGCAAGGATAAGGGTGGAGAACGGGTTTGATAACAATATAGCGAATGACAGATTTTTTGTGAATCCGGGAGAACTCAGGAAAATAAGTTTTTTTGAGTGCATAAAAAGGGTGTTATTCAAGGTAGGGGCGGGTTTAAAACCCGCCCCTACAAAGACAGGTAAAGTGATCAGGCAGGTCGGCGACGGCAGGGTGGATATTGTAAAATACGAAAACGGGCACTGGCAGTTAAGGGTGGAAGGCAGGCCTTATATCATAAAAGGCGTTGCGTATTCCCCGAGTAAAATAGGCCAAAGTCCTGACGAAGGCACCATGGAAGACTGGATGCAGGCGGACTACAATAAAAACGGAAAGATAGACGGGCCTTATGACGCGTGGGTGGATAAGAATTTAAATAACACGCAGGATCCGGATGAAAAGACAGTGGGTGATTTTCAATTATTAAAGGAAATGGGATGCAATACAATCAGGTTTTATCATCACGCCTCAAACAAGGAGCTTTTAAAGGAACTGTATCAGCGTTACGGCATCATGGTGATAATGGGGGATCTTCTGGGCGCGTATACAGTGGGTTCAGGCGCAGGCTGGTATGAAGGAACGGATTATGAAAATCCTGAGCACAAGAAGAATATGCTGGAGAGCGTCAAAAAGATGGTGGAGGAGTTTAAAGACGAGCCGTATGTGCTTTTCTGGATGCTCGGAAATGAAAATAATTATGGCGTAGCTAATAACGCAAAAAGAAATCCCAGAGCTTATTATGAATTCGTAAACGAAGCGGCTAGTATGATAAAGTCTATGGACAGGGACCATCCAGTGGGAATCTGCAATGGAGACCTTACGTTTCTGGATATATGC
>CAKKRB010000260.1 GCA_919902485.1 Omnitrophica bacterium GWA2_41_15
GCCAAAACGCTTTTAATAGAAATTATCCAGACAGGCAAGGATCCTGAAAAACTTGTAAAAGAAAAAGGGCTGGAACAGATTTCCGATGCGGGTTCTCTGGAAAAAGCAATAAGTGAAGTTATCAGCGAAAACCAGAAAACAGTAAATGATTTTAAAGGCGGCAAGGATAATGCTATAATGTCTCTAGTGGGAAAGGTTATGCAGAAAACAAAGGGCAAGGCAAATCCGAATAAGGTCAATGAGATGCTGAGAGAAAAGCTGAAAGGAGATGCATGAAGAAAAGAATAGTTTTGCTATTGGTGGTTACAAGCTTTGCACTGGGCGCTGCAGTGTACAGCAGCATAAGCTTTGCCGCGAAACAGGAGCAAGCTCAAGAGCAGAAGCAGAAGACAGACGATCTTTACAAAGAGCTGGAGCTTTTCTCGGACGCAGTAAGCATAATAAGGACAGACTATGTTGAAGAAAAGAAATCAAAGGAGCTTATATACGGGGCGCTCAAAGGCATGCTCTCTTCGCTGGACCCTTACAGCCAGTTTATGGATCCGGATACTTATAATGAAATGAAAATAGAAACAGAAGGGGAGTTCGGGGGCATAGGCATAGAGATTACTGTAAAAGATGACCTTCTGACAATCATATCCCCGATAGACGATACGCCTGCCTACAAGGCAGGGCTTAAGGCCGGGGATAAAATTGTAAAGATAGACGGGGCTGTTACAAAAGATCTTACGCTTGTGGATGCTGTTAAAAAATTAAGGGGAAAACCAGGCACAGATGTGAATATTATAGTGCTCAGGGAGTCTGAGAAAAAGCTTCTGGAGTTCACGATAACAAGGTCTATAATTAAAATAGCCAGCATCAAAAAGGCAGAGATACTGGATTCGGGCATCGGCTATATAAGGCTTGCTGAATTCCAGGAGAATTCGCCCAAGGATCTATCGGAGGCCCTTAAAAAATTAGAAGCAGATAATCTGAAAGGCCTTATACTGGACCTGAGGAATAATCCAGGAGGGCTTCTGGATGTTGCGGTTGACGTGGCTGGAAAATTTATCGAAGGAGGTAAAGTAGTTGTCAGCACAAAAGGCAGGGTGGAGACGCAGAATTTTGAGTTCAAGTCAAAGAATAAAAATCACCACCTTGATTATCCTATGGTAGTGCTTGTGAACGGCGGAAGCGCGTCCGCATCTGAGATTGTAGCAGGCGCGCTGCAGGATTACAAAAGGGCCCTTATAATAGGCACAAAGAGTTTTGGAAAAGGCTCTGTTCAGACAGTTGTCCCGATGTCAGACGGTTCTGCAATAAGGGTTACGACAAGCAAGTATTTTACCCCGAAAGGCAGGTCTATCCACGGCGAAGGCATTATGCCGGACATAGTGGTTGAATATCAGGAGCCGTCTTTGAAGGACAAGGAAGCGGACAAAGAAACAGCGCTGATTGAGAAATTAATGGAAACCAAAGAAAAGACAGAAAAGGAAAAGCAGGAAGAGAAAAAGAAGAAAGAGTTTGATAACCAGCTTTCAAGGGCAATTGACGTCCTGAAAGGGATAGTAATATACACCGGTAAGTAGGCATGTTAATACTAGGAATTGAGACTTCATGCGACGAGACAGCAGCCAGTGTTGTAAAAGACGGCTGCGAGATTCTGTCAAACGTAATTTCTTCCAGCCTGGCAAAACATGCTGAATTCGGCGGGGTTGTGCCTGAAATCGCTACAAGGCACCATGTAGAAAATATAGACAAAGTAATAAGCCGCTCTTTGTATGATGCAGGCGTAAAAATAAGCGACATAGACGCTGTGGCTGCAACAGACGGGCCTGGCCTGGTAGGCGCGCTGGTAACAGGTATTGCTTGCGCAAAAGCAATCGCCTTCAGCCTGAATACTCCGTTTATAGCAGTAGACCATTTAAAGGCGCATATATATTCCGCTATAATGGTAAAAGATGCGCCTGAGTTCCCTTTCATAGGGCTTATTATTTCAGGAGGCCATACAAGACTGTGCCTTGTGAGGGATTTTAACAGGTTTGAGTTGCTCGGAGACACACTTAATGACGCTATCGGCGAAGCATATGACAAAGTCGCGAAGATTCTGGGGCTCGGCTATCCAGGAGGCCCCATTATTGACAGCCTTGCAAAAAAAGGAAATCCAAGCGCTGTAAAATTTACATGTAAGGCTAT
>CAKKRB010000261.1 GCA_919902485.1 Omnitrophica bacterium GWA2_41_15
CTGCCTGACATGGATATGAAAGGTATGCCTGCTTCTGTGGCAATGGCTTTGGCAAGATATGTTTTGCCGCAGCCTGGCGGCCCTACCAGTAACAGGCCTCTTAAGATTTTACCACCTATCTTTAAAAGTTTGGTCCTGTCTTTTATCAGTTCTACAACTTCAAGCGCTTCTTGTTTCGCTTCATCCATCCCTATGACGTCTTCCCAGTGGATATTTACATTTTCACCCTTTATAGTGGTTTGCTTTATCTTTGTAAATCCGCCCTGCAGGAATATCATGTACATAAAAACAAATATGCCGGCATTAAGCCCTGCCAGAAGAATGCTTATAGGCATCTGGGCTATAGTAAGATTTCTATAGAACGATTCTAAAGATGCAAGACCCCATATGGATAGGATTATAAGTATGACTATTGTTAATCCAACAGTGATTTTAACCCAGTGCTCCATCATGTGCATCCTGAATTTACGATAAGTCATAATTGGCATAGATAGCTCCTTATTTTGTGGAATAAAGTATAGCATAATAAAATAACACTGTCAAATTGACAATAGGGTGTATGTATGCTAATATAAAAACCTTAAAAAGCAAAGTAGGGGAGGTTTAAACCTCCCCTACTTTGCGGATAACTGCAACAAGGAGGATATAATGGGCAGGAAGACTTTGATTAAGAAAATAATCGGAAGAGAGATTCTGGATTCCCGTGGAAATCCCACAGTGGAAGTAGACGTGGTCCTGGAATCTGGCGCAATAGGCAGGGCAGCTGTGCCGAGCGGCGCATCTACAGGCGAGCATGAGGCAGTTGAGCTGAGGGATGGAGATAAAAGCCGTTACCTTGGCAAAGGCGTTTTAAAGGCGGTAAGCAATGTCAATAAAGAGCTGAACTCTGCTCTGGTAGGAAAAGATGCTTCAAAGCAAAAGCTGATTGATAAATTGATGATAGAACTTGACGGGACAGAGAATAAGTCCCGCCTGGGAGCGAACGCTATCTTAGGAATTTCAATGGCAGCTGCCAAGGCAGCAGCGATCCAGAAAAAAATCCCTCTTTATAAGTACCTTGGCGGAGAAGATGCAAATATACTTCCTGTTCCAATGATGAACATCTTAAATGGTGGCGCCCACGCTGATAATAATGTAGATCTTCAGGAATTTATGGTAATGCCCAGAGGCGCAGCTTCTTTCAAAGAGGCTTTGAGAATGGGAGCTGAGATATTTCATAATCTGAAAAAGATTCTTCACGATAAGAAACTTTCGACTGCTGTAGGCGACGAAGGAGGCTTTGCGCCTGACCTGAAATCCAATGAAGAGGCAATAGAGGTAATTCTTCAGGCTATAGAAAAAGCAGGTTATAAGGCAGGCAAGGATGTATTTATAGCGCTTGACCCTGCTTCAAGTTCATTTTACGAGAATGGGAAATATATCTTAGAAGCAGAAGCTGTTAAAGAAAAAACAGCTGAGGACATGGTAAATTTTTACGCGAACTGGGTTTCAAAGTATCCTATTATTTCCATCGAAGACGGCCTGGCAGAAGATGACTGGGACGGCTGGAAAAAATTAACAAAAAGCCTGGGCGATAAAATCCAGATTGTAGGCGACGATTTGTTTGTCACAAATACAAAGCGCCTTAAAATGGGCATAGCCAAACATGTAGCAAATTCAATCTTAATAAAAGTAAATCAGATAGG
>CAKKRB010000262.1 GCA_919902485.1 Omnitrophica bacterium GWA2_41_15
CTTCCGCGCTTTTTGCTTCCAGCTCCACCTCTTCCAATTTTGCCTTTATAATCCCGCCTATGTCATAAAGATTTTTATGTATTTCGTATTTCTTTTTAGCTGCCAGGGCCTGGGCTTTAGCAGATTCAAATTTGGCCTTTGCATAATCTATTTTTAACTGGGCGTCTTTTTTACTCAGAGAGGCTATTATATCGCCTTTATTTACCATATCCCCTTCCCTGAAATTAATAGTTTCCAGAGAGCCGTTGATTTCAAATTTAAGCGGAATTTCCAAGCTGCCCTTTACAGTGCCCATCACAGGCAGATCATCTTTAAAGTCCATGGGCATAACCTTATAGCATCTTACAGGCACTGCCTCCTGTTCTTTCTGCTCCTCTGCCCCGCCTTCAGGTCCTGGTTTTTTTGTAGGGGAGGGTTTTAAACCCTCCCCTACAAGTTTCTTGAAAAAAGACACACCCTTGACAGACTCTCCTTTTTTAAAGGCTGTCTTTAACCATATTATTCCAAACACCACTACCCAGATAGCTATAAAACCTATTATTAACGCTCTTGTTTTCTTTTTCATAATCTCCTCGTTTTCTAAACCACCTACACCCCGTAGGTGAGCCAATTGGCTCACCTACGGGGTGGATTTTTACGGTTACTCCATATTTGCTAATTTAAAATTTTCATCATCCAGAAACAGCGCATATCCTGTCGCCTTGTTTAATTTCGCGAGTGATTGATATAAACTGCCGAGCGCTTCTATATAATAACCTTTTTCATCTATAAAATTCATATTGGCCTGCATAAACTCCGAAAGTGACATTTCGTTTAATCCAACCCTGGCCTTCGCGATCTTGAGCTCTTCCTCTCTGTATTTTATTTTGTTCAGGTTTGAGTTTATCTGGGCAAGGCCCTTTTTATAATTAAGATACGTATCCTTTATTTCTTTCACAACATTGTTCCTCGCCTGCTGTACTTCATCCATTGCCTTTTTATAACCTATCTCTGCGGATTTTTCTTCAGAAAACTGTTGGAGGTTATTTAATAGCCCCATTTCCATGGATTTGCTCATGGAATCGGTCCTTGTGGACTGGCCGTGTTTCTGGCTGGTCTTTTCCTTTGTCATGGCTGTAGAAATAGTATTCCCTCCAAGAGGCTTTGTAACCTTTACGCCAAGGTACCAGTCAGGCCCAAGCGTAAGGGTCTCGCTTTCATAAGCGCCTCCTGACTTTCCGTATGTGCCTGTCAGGTCCACCCTCAGCTGATTTTTGCTTTCCACAATTTTACGCTCATAATCATTTGCCTCAAGGCTGTATTCTTTTGCCTTTAAGTCAGGCCTTGATTTTAAAGCAAGGTTTACGCAATCATCAAGCGCTATATCCACGCTAACAGGCTCCAGGTCTTTTTCCTGATATTTATCTATCTCATCTATAATTTTCTCGCCTGCCCCGTACCCTTGTGGTTCGGGGCCATCTCCGACATTCATGGCCTGCATTAGATTGAGTTTCGTTATAGTCACCTCATTTTCGCTTGAAACTATCTGATAATTTATTTGCTTAAACTGCGATTCTACCTGCATATATTCAGCCTTTGTGCTAAGGCCTGCGTCAAATCTTTTTTTAGCAATCGAGAGTATTCTGCCTGCCTCTTCCAGAAGAGACCTGTGTAACTTCAAATTCATCCTTGCAGATATATATGAATAAAACGCGGTCTCCACTTCAAGCCTCATGTCCTGAAGCACCTTATCATAATTAAACGTGGAGGCCTTCATATTGCTAGTGGCCTGTTCAACCGCATACCTCAGCCTCCATCCGTAATAAAGAGGGTATTCAAATTTCAATTTATATTCTTTGTCTGTAAAATCCTGAGTTGTGCCTGTAGTCTTTCCGGTAGTTTCAAGATAGTTAAGGCTTGCCGCAGGATATAAGGCTCTCCTTGCCTCTCGTATCTTAAGCCTGGATAACTCTATTTCTTCCTGGGCTATTTTCGCAGCCATATGATTTTCAAGAGCCAGATCAACTGCATCATTTATCCC
>CAKKRB010000263.1 GCA_919902485.1 Omnitrophica bacterium GWA2_41_15
AGATATAAATGGCCTTATCTGGAACAGCTGGCCCCAAATCAGGTTACGCCTTTTGATTTTATGACTTCTACAGACATTGCAGGCCCGTTATACGCGTATCATCCTTTGACTGAAACAGATATGTCCGCATTTGAAGCCTTTACAATAGAAGAAGGAGCTTATGAGTTCATAGAAGGCGGTATAAACATACGTGGTCACGAAGGTTTATTGCCTCTTTTAGAGGAAATAAAGAAAAAGAAAAAAATATAACATTTGTTTTAACTAAAAAGCCTCACATGCGTTAAAAAAACCACGTTTTGTGAGGTTTTTTAATCACTAACTAATTTAAAACATTTTAATTATTATATGGAAAATAGGATAGGGAATATACTTTTACAATCAAATAAGATAAAAAAAGAAGAACTGGACATCGCTATTAAAGAACAGCGGGAAAAAGAAGAATTGTTTGGCGAGACATTAAGCCGGTTAGGTTTTGCAACCCCTAAAGATATTGCCCTGGCTCTGTCCGAACAACTAAAAATTCCCTACATTGAATTAGGCGAAGACGTCAATATTGGCCAGGAAGAAGTAAAGCTCATCCCTGAACATATAGCCCGTAAATTTTGCATACTCCCTTTTAAAATAGACGGCAAACTTATTACCATTATAATGAAGGATCCGCTTGATATAGAAGCTATAGATATTATCCGGGTCTTGACAAAACTGGAAGTACGAAAGGCTGTAAATACCGAAGAGATAATTTTGTCAGCTATAAAAAAGTATTATAAAGAAGAAACGCATATAGAAAGCAATCTTCAGGAGATAGTTAAATTAGAAAATGGGAAGTCAACAGAGGATGAAGAGAACGGGGGTGTTGATGCTGATGAGCTGCGCATACTTGCCAATGATGTCCCTGTTGTAAGATTTGTAAATTTGTTGTTGCTCCAAGCTGTTAGAGACAGGGCCAGTGATATACATTTTGAACCAAGCGAGAAAGAAATAGCTGTCAGGCTGCGCATAGACGGCAAATTAAGAATTGTAACGCCTCCCCCTAAATCCTTATACCAGGCCATTGTTACCCGTATAAAGATCCTGTCTAATATGAATATAGCTGAGAGGCGGCTTCCTCAGGACGGTAGATTTAAATTCAAGATTGGCAAAAGAAGTGTAGATATCAGGGTTTCATCTTTGCCGGAAGTCTTCGGAGAAAAACTTGTTCTTCGTGTTTTGGACAAAAGCGCACTCCTTGTTGACATGAAGGACATTGGCTTTGACAATGATATGCTTAATAGATTTCAGCGCAGCCTTAGAAAACCGCACGGGATTATACTTTTAACCGGCCCTACGGGCAGCGGCAAGACAACCACTCTTTACAGTGCATTGAATTTCTTAAGAAGCCCGGAAACCAACATCCAGACAGTAGAAGACCCGATAGAGTATTTTATCGAGGGCATAAACCAGATGCAGGTTAAGGAGTATATAGGCCTTACATTTGCAAATGCCCTGCGTTCTATTTTGAGGCAGGACCCTGATATTGTAATGATAGGAGAAATAAGAGACTTAGATACAGCAAAGATAGCAATGCGCGCTGCATTAACAGGCCATTTGGTATTAAGCACTCTGCATACCAATGATACCACATCAGCTGTCAGCCGCTTAAAAGATATTGGCATAGACCCATATCTAATAGCCGATACAGTTAACCTGATTATCGCGCAGAGATTAGTAAGGGTTATATGTAAAAAGTGCAGAGAACAGGTAACTCCCCCGGCTAATAGTTTAAAATTGGCGGCATCTATCTATCCAGATGCATATGAATGGAGATATTATAAGGGCAAGGGCTGCCAGTATTGTTATCACACAGGATATAAAGGGAGGACAGGTATCTTTGAATTTTTAGAAGCTACAGACTCAATAAAAGAGACGATATTAGCCAAAAGCGAGCATAACCTTTTGAGAAAAAAGGCTATTGAACTGGGAATGATGACTTTATTGGCCAATGGCTTTAATAAGATCAAACAAGAGGTTACTACTATTGAGGAGATTCTAAGCGTTTGCTCGTACTCAGATGCGCTTTGAAGCAAGGAGCAGGATTGTCAAAATATATATATAGCTGTAAAGACAGGGAAGGGAAAGTAATCAATGATTTGTTAGAGGCGAAGTCTCGTTATGAGGCCATAGCTGCATTGCAGGAAAAGGAGCTAACAGTTGTTTCTATTTCTCAGGATAAAAACACGTCGCGCACTGAAGCAGGCTCCATTGAAAAGAAAAAGCGCATTCTCTCGCAGCACAGAATAAGGCTTACCGAGTTTTCTATTTTTTGCAGACAACTATCCGTATGTATTGCATCAGGCATCAATCTTTTGGAAGCCTTAAACGTCATTGCTGAAGATATGGATAACCCCTATTTTAAAAGTATTATTTTTGAAGTAATAAGCGATATAAACAATGGTATGTCTTTTACTGATTCATTAGCTAAGCATAAAGGGGCATTTAACCCGCTATTCATTGCCCTTATAAAATCCGCAGAAGAGTCAGGCAGCATGCGCACCGTGCTCGAATATCTAGCCGCATATATTGAAAAGGCTGTCCGGCTGCAGCGAAAAGTGCGAAGCATTACTTCCTACCCAGCTTTTATAGGGCTATTTTTCATTATAATGATATTTGTAGTCACCATCTTTATTTTGCCGCGCTTTGAAAAGCTTTTTTCCGGCTTTGGCGCGCAACTGCCGCAGCTCACGCAGGTTATTTTTCGTATCAACAGTTTATTTATCCGCAATCTGCCAGTATTAGCTGTTATTTTGACCGGGGGTATTTTTGGCATTATGTTTTATAACCGTTATCCATCTGGCAGATATAAGATTGACGGGATAAAACTCAGAATCCCTGCTATCGGGCCTTTGATAAAAAAAACCTCCCTGGCCAGATTTTGCCGCATCTTTGCCTTAATGATTCGAGGCGGGGTGCCAATAGTGGGCGCGCTTGCTACAGCTTCCGAGGTCTGCAACAATAAGGTATTGGAAAAATATTTGGACTACGCAAAGCAGCAGATTGTGAATGGTTCTGATATTGCCAGCAGTATAGGTAAAGACGGGCATTTTCCCAAGCTTATGGTGCGCATGATTGGTATTGGAGAATCATCAGGCAGGCTTCATCTTATGCTTGATAATGTTTCAGAGATGTATGAGGACGAGGTAGAAGGTTCAATTATGGTCATGACCTCTCTTTTTGAGCCGGTTATGATAATAGTTTTTGGGGGAATAGTCCTGGTGCTATTGCTGGCTATCTATGTTCCTGTATTTAAGATAGCTATGAGCATGCGGGCATAAAGGCAAAATAGGAGGTGATGTTTATAGGGCATAAAGTTTTTCACAGCAGTATAATCAACGTGTTTAACTAAGAAAGGAGTAATCTACCAATGTTTAAATTATTAAGATGTAAAAAGGGTTTTACAATGGTTGAGTTAATGGTAGTGGCTGTGATAGTTGCTATATTGGCAGCTGTTGC
>CAKKRB010000264.1 GCA_919902485.1 Omnitrophica bacterium GWA2_41_15
TGGCTGGAGGAGATGGATTCGAACCATCACAACAGGTTCCAGAGACCTGTGTCCTACCATTAGACGATCCTCCAATTAATATTCTCTAAATTTGATAGCTTTTTTGAAATTATAAACCTCTTCTCTTCTTGCTAATCTCACATAATTTTTACCTAATTGAGGATTATAACCTAACAACAAAAGGGCTTTGAAAGTATCCTTTCTTATGCGTTCACAACAATTTTTTAACTCAATATATTGCGCGTAGTTACCATTATCCTTTTGAAAGCAACCATCTGTTTCGAATAAGCCCTTCAAGCATGCTGCCACATGCTTCTTGCTTTTAAATATCCACGATGGAATACCTACATTGTTTCTAATTTTATTTCCTGATGCTATCTTTAATCGCGCGCTAATTTTACATTGATACAAACATACATCGATTACATTTCCTTTTTTTCTATTAAATAACGAAGGAGCTTTTGAAAATATCCTTTCAACCAATTTATAAATATGACTGATATAATTCGATTGAGATTTGTCGCAAGTAATAACTAACTTTTCTGTTCTAGGAAATTTATGAATATGGCCATCTCCCAGAACAATTCCAATCAGCTCAGCCAAGACTTTTGATTCTCTCAGAACTTTTACCAAGTTCTTTTTATTCAATCAACTTCCTTTATTTTATTTAATATTTATGTCTTTCTTCTATCCTTTATCTCATTCTCAATATACATCTTGAGCCGTTTCTGGTCATTCTGGCTGAGCCCTTTAAAAATAACTCCTATTTCAAAAGCCTTTGAATCTTCACCGCCTGCTTTTTTTATCCAGGTGACTTCTCCTTTTGCGAATATAGGCATTGTATCAAAAGGCACTTCAAGCTGCATATCAAGTTTTGTGCCTTTCATAAGACGTTCATAAACTATGAATCTGGCCCCGCCTTCGCTTATATCCTTGCCTACGATCTGATCCTGCGCGCGAGGCTCTTCTATCGTCTTATATTTTATTACAACAGGCCATTCAATCCTTACAAATTTTCTATTTTCTTCCATAGCCAGCTCCGATAACTGTTTCCAGTCTTTTTATAACCTTTTCCTTGCCCAGAAGAGCTAAAACTTCAAATACGCCTGCTGAAACAGCTTTACCTGTCACCGCAACCCTTAAAGGATGTATCAAATCAGCGCTCTCTATTTTTAATTCCCCTACAAGCGCCCTGGCTTCTTTTTCTATGTTTTCCTGCGTAAACTGGCCTATACCTTCAAGCCGCTTTTTAGTCATACCCAGTATATCTGAAACGCCTGGTTTTTTCAAAAACTTTTCTACAGCCTCTTCATCGTATTTTACATCGTCTGACATAAATATGCTGAATGCTTCTTTAAGCTCAACCAGCGTCTTAATCCTGTGATGATATAATTCTGCGAATTTTCTGAACCACTGTTCCTCGCATTCCGGCCTGATAAACTCCGCGCCTATTTTTACAAATTCATCCAGGGTGAGTTTTCTTATGTGCTCTCCGTTGATCCATCTTAATTTATCCTGGTTGAATTCAGCGCCTGTTTTATTTATGCGTTTCAGGCTGAATTTTTTTATAACCTCCTCTACGCTCATGAATTCTTTATTATCTCCTGGCGCCCATCCTAAGAGTGAAAGATAATTAACCAGCGCCTGAGGCAGATAGCCCATCTGACGGTAATCAGTTATTGAAACTGCGCCGAAACGCTTGGATAAAGGCGCTTTGTCGGGTCCGAGTATCAGAGGTATGTGGGCAAATTTCGGAGGCTTTACCCCAAGCGCATCATAAACCGCTACTTGTTTATTGGTATTTGAGATATGGTCGTCGCCTCTTATTACATGCGTTATCTGCATCTCTATGTCATCCACAACGCACGCAAAATTATACGCAGGGCTTCCGTCTGATTTCATCAGCACCAGGTCATCTATCAGGGTGTTATCCACCTCTATTTCACCGTGCACAAGATCGTATATCTTTATTTTTTCATCCGGTATCTTGAATATAACAGCTTCCCCGTCTTTATAAGCCAATTCTTTCTCTAACAATTTTTGGGCGTAAGACCTGTAAATATCGAATCTCTTTGTCTGGAAATACGGGCCTTCGTCCCAGTTCAGTCCAAGCCATTTGAGATCTGCGATAATTTCTTCCATGTAAATATCGCTTGAACGCTTTTGGTCAGTATCCTCTATTCTCAATATAAAAACCCCTGCCTGAGACCTTGCGTAAAGCCAGTTAAAAAGAGCAGTCCTTACGCCTCCTATGTGTAAATACCCTGTTGGACTTGGCGCAAACCTAACGCGAACCATATTCAAAACCCTTTCTTATTGCCTTTTCATTGACAGGCAGCAGGTTATGATACGTGCTGGAAACAATATCCTTGAGCCCGTTTATTAATGACTCCAGGGCGATGATTTTTCTTTTTCCGAGTAATGCCCCAAGCGCAACCATATTGCCTATCCTGTGGTCGCCTGCTTCTGAAGCGAGTTCTATAATAGGGATATTTAAAATCTCTATATCTTTTCTTTTAGCTTCGCCGTCTATAATAGACTTGTTCACTACGAGCAACCCGTTTGTTTTTATTTTTGCTTCGTATTTTCTAAAAGATGGTCCGTTCATGGCAACGCATATCGTAGGCTCGCTAATAAGAGGCGATGCAATAGCCTGGTCTGAAATAACCACCATGGAATATGCTGTGCCCCCTCTTACCTCTGCGCCGTAAGAAGGTATCCATGTAACTTGCTTGCCTTCATTCATGGCTGCATAAGCAATGGCCTTGCCCATGAACATGATGCCCTGTCCGCCGAAACCTGCAAAAAGTATTTCTTCTCTCACGTTATATCCTTAAAAACTTTTAAAGGGTATTCCTTTGTCAAATCTTCTCCCACCCATTTTATTGCATCCTGCGGAGAAAGCCCGAGATATGTAGGGCACGGAGAAAGGACCTCCACGATTGAAAAACCCAGGCCCTTTATCTGATTTTCAAATGCCTTTTTTATCGCCTTTTTAGCCTTTAGAATATTCTGCGGAGAATGGGCAGTAACCCTTTCTGCATACACAACGCCCGGCAATACAGATAATAATTCGCACACCTTTAAAGGAAAGCCGTGCAGCTTCTGTTCTCTGCCTGCATGCGTAGTAGCGGTTTTCTGCTTTAAAAGAGTAGTAGGCGCCATCTGGCCGCCGGTCATGCCGTATACTGTGTTATTGACAAATATAATTGTAATGTTCTCGCCTCTATTGGCTGCGTGTATTATCTCAGCTGTGCCTATGGCTCCCAGGTCTCCGTCACCCTGATAACCAAATACTATCCTGTCAGGAAGCGACCGTTTTATACCCGTAGCAACTGCAGGAACCCTTCCGTGCGCAGCCTCTGTCACGTCAAAATCCCAGTAATCATACGCTATAACAGCGCAGCCTACAGGCGCTATGCCTATGAGTTTTTCTCTGATACCCAGTTCGTCCACAACCTCGCATATGACCCTGTGAACAATACCATGGCCGCACCCTCCGCAATAATGAGTGACAGCTTCTTTCATGCTGTCTGGCTTATTTTTAATCTTATTCATAGATATTATCTATCTCTTTTATTATCTCGTCTTCTCCAGGGATCTCTCCGCCTGTACGTCCGTAAAAATACACAGGCCTTGCGCAATCTATGGAGAGCTTTACATCCTCTACCATCTGGCCGCAGCTCATCTCTACAACTAAAAATGATTTAACATTTTTTGCCAGGTTCTTAAATGCCTTCTCAGGAAATGGCCATAATGTTATGGGCCTAATCATGCCTATTTTTCTGCCTTTTTTACGGAGATTCTCCACAACGCTTCTACATATCCTGCTTGGGGTGCCGTAAGCAACCAGCATAATTTCGCTATCGTCTCCATACAGGACTTCGCACCTCTGCTCCTCATCCTTTATCTCTTTATATTTTTTCTGTAATTTCAAATTAAACTTTTCAAGCTCTGGTTCACTCAAAATAAGCGACTTTATAATCCTCGGCTTCCTTCCTTTGCACCCGTCTAATATCCAGTCTTTTTTGATTTCAGGCTTCGCTCTGACCTTAAATTCCACCGGCTCCATCATCTGCCCTAATATCCCGTCTCCGAGTATCATAACAGGCATCCTGTATTTATC
>CAKKRB010000265.1 GCA_919902485.1 Omnitrophica bacterium GWA2_41_15
CCATACCTGAAGTGACAATAACAGCGCTTAACGACGGCCAGGCTGTATTTGAGAACCCGCCTACCCTGAAGTGGCTGGCCAGCGATAAGGATAAAGACCCTCAACGTTATTATCAGATCCAAATATCCAAAGATAATTTTAAAACAATAGACGTTGATTCAGGCGTTGTTAAATCCAATTCCCAGCAATTTACCACGCCAATACTTCCTACTACAGAAGGGTACATAGACTATAAATGGCGCGTCAGGGTAAGCGATGGTTATGATTATTCAGGCTGGGAGGTGGCTACAAACGGATTTAAACTTGCTAAAGGAAAAATGGACGTGCCTATTATATGGGCTAAGACCGCCCCCACCGGCAAGAATATATCCAATAAATTATGGCAGGGCTGCGGAGATCCGTATATGTACTGGGAATATCCTGTTAAGGGTTCGCAGTCTATCCAGCCCATTGGTTACAGTTATGCATGGGGAGAGATGCCTGACAATCAGGCTGACACAGCAGGCGCTTCGTACCAAACTCCGTCTGACCTTCTTGCAGACGGGGTAAGGGTGTTTAACCTGAAGGCTGAAAATTCAGCAGGCAACTGGGGAGAGGTGGCTTCTTTTGAAATATGGATAGACAGGGGAAGCCCTGTGATAGGAAATTATTCTCCTTCAAAAGGTTCTATGCTGGCTACTGACAGGCCTGTTATTACTATCAGCGCCACAGACGACAAGAGCGGCATAAATCCCGACGCCATAAATATGAAGATAAATAAATCAAGCGTAGCCGCTGCGTACGACGATAAAACGCAGAGCATTGTATATATCCCGTCTGTACCTCTTAGCGAGGGCGATAATGTTGTAGCTATTGAAGTGGCGGATAATGTTGGCAATAAAACATCCCAGCTGATATGGAGCTTTGTTGTTGATACAAAAGGCCCTGCAGGATATGTCATAATAAATAACCAGGATGCTGTCACTAATTCTGTTTATGTGAAACTCGAGCTTGGCGCAACTGATTCCACAACAGAGGTCAAGGATATGGTAATTTCCAATGACGGTGTTTTTGATACTGAGCAGTGGGAACTGTTCAAGAGTAAAAAAGACAACTGGATGCTCACTCCTATAAGCGGCACCAGAAAGGTTTATGTAAAATTCAGGGATACAGCAGGCAATGAATCAGAGATTTACAGCGATACAATAGAGCTTATAATTATAGCCCCTGATACCATAATTACAAGCGGGCCAAGCCTGTTAACCAAGTCCAGGGAAGCGCTGTTTACCTTTAAAGGCAGCGTAGAAGACTGTATGTTCAGGTGGAAATTCGATGATGAAGAATGGTCTGTCTGGTCCAAAGATACTTCAGTTACAAGGAAGGATTTAAAAGATGGCAACCAGTACTTCAAAGTTCAGGCTGCCAAAGACGTTAATAAAAATACAAAGATTGATCTGGATGAAATTGACCCTGCCCCTGCGGAAAGGACCTGGACTATCAGCGAAACAGGCGTTATAAAGCCTGAACCTGAGAAAAAGAAGCCCTTCAAATTCTGGAAAGAAGAATAACCTAACCCATTTATTTTCAATCGCTTCCCTTCAGCCTAGAGCATAGAGCCTCGAGCCATTTTCTCCACCACCCTTGACAAGTACTATCTGGTAGTATATAGTTATATCACCCCCTATCAAGCTATAATAAGGTTGGATAGAGGGTTTTTTATCCTATGGAGAAAAAACATGCTCTTAAATAGCGAGGTGGCATATATGAAGGGAGAAAAGTATTATTCTGTGACAGAAACCGCCCAGCTTCTTGGCATATCAAAGCAGACTCTTATAAGGTATGAAAATAAAAGCCTGTTTCCGGCTGCAAGAAGAAATGCCCTTAACGGGTGGCGGGAATACACAGGAGAAGACATTAAGAAACTCAGGGCTATAATGGGAAGGGCAAGGTAAATGGCCAGTTTTAAGACAAGTTCAATAGCCTTGGATATAGGCGCTAGATTTATAAAACTCGTTGAGCTTAAAAGAGAAAAGAATAGCGTTATGTTGTCCAGGGCAGGCATAAAAGAAATCCCTCAGGATACGAAACTGGACAGGGACAGGGTTATAGCTCAGCTCATTTCTCAATTGTTATCCGAAAATAAAATAAAGCCGCGCTTTGTTAATATATCGGCAAGCGGCCAGTCTGTTTTTGTAAGATTTGTGAAACTCCTTCAGGTGAAGGAGGATAAACTCAAACAGACCATGAAATTCGAAGCGCAGAACCAGATACCTTTCAATCTCAGCGAAGTTATGTGGGATTGGTCATTGCTGGACAAGGATAAAAAGGACTCTAAAAAAGCGGTTATAGTCGCAATAAAGAAGAACCTTGTGGAAGAGATGATTTCAAAATTGAATGCTGTCAAGTTATCTACGGAATTAATAGATGTTGCGCCTGTAAGCGTCTATAACTGCATGGCGTTTAATGAAGATTATAACGGGGAAAGCCTTGGGGCTATTGTTGATATAGGCGCCAGGTCCACCAATTTCATTATATTTAATAAAGGTAATATATGGATAAGGAGTTTTCCTGTAGCGGGAGAGCGCATTGAAGAGGCCAAAGAGCAGGGCATAGGAGAGCTTCTCGCGGAAATAGAAAGGTCCATAGAGTATTATTTTATGCAGTCAGGAGAAGATGCGCCTCAGGATAAAAGAATAAACCAGTTTTTCATTACCGGCGGCGGAAGCGTCATGACAGATATGGAATCAGCGTTTTTAAACAAGTTTAATATAAAACCCCAGGTCATGGATCCTTTTAGAAAGCTCAGGGTGTCAAAGGATGCGTTTCCGAAACTTCAGGAACCCGGCGTAAAGAATCAATTTTCTACTGTTATAGGCGCCGCGCTGAGGGGTATGACTGGCCTGGCAATAGAAGTGAATCTGCTGAATGAAACGCTTTCCGAAAAAAAATCGTCTGTCGAGAAGCGTATCTATAGGGGGCTTTCAATAACTGCGGGCGCATTGATACTTATAAGTTTTTCTGTTTTTATGCGCCAGGATTACTATGTGAAAAAGATACGGCTTGATAAAATTGAAGAGATGATAGGAACCTACAGGACCTATGAGCCTAAAATAAAAAAGATAAGAGAAGAAGAGGATATCTTAAAGGGCAAGATGGACATATTGTACCAGACTGCTTCTTCCAGGGCGGTATGGCTGGGGATATTCAAGTCTATATCAGAAATGATTCCCAAAGACGTATGGGTTACAGATGTCTCAGGCATTATTTCAATAGAAAAAAGCGGACTTGGCAGGATGGACATGAACGGAAAGGCGCTTTCTTACCAGTCAGTCAATAATTTTGTGTCCAGTCTGAAAGCGCTGCCGGGCTTCAGCGATGTAAAGCCGGTCTCTTCTTCTGTAGAGAGCGACAAGGCTACAGGGGAAGAGGTGGTTAAATTCAGCATTACAATGGATGTTGTTTTGTTGTAGGGGACGGTTTCAAACCGTCCCCTACCAATGGATTTGAATAAAGGATTAGCATGTTAAAAGCAGGCAGGGAAAAAAATATTCTGATACAAAGCCTTATAGTACTTGCTGTTCTTGCAGGGGTTTATATATTTTTCCTGAGTCCTTTTCTGAAAGAGGGCGGCTCTATAATGGACGAGGAGCTGGACCGCAAGATAAACGAGATGAAAAGATTTATAACGCTTACCGGCACAGTGCCCTCAAAAGAAAGTTTCGCGAAGATGGATAAGGACAAAGACTCGCTGGAAGAAAAATTTAACAGCCTTGTGGATTTTGTTGACCCGGATAAGGCCAGGATGGCGGGCAAGAATACAGAGGCAGGGCTTTATTTTATTGAAAAACTCCATTCTACCATGAAAAAATTTGAGACAGAGGCTGGCACAAAAGGGATCAAGCTTCCGGAGAATCTCGGATTCGGGGACGGGCTTCCCAAAGACAGCATGGTACCGGTGCTCTCGAGACAGCTTGAGACAATAGAATTTGCAGTGGACATACTGTTAAAAAGCGAGGGGGCGGATATCTACAGCCTGAAACCGCTTAAGTCTATCGCATATATAGAGCCTGTTTCAAAAGAGCTGTTTTATACTGAATTGCCGGTCCAGATTTCAATAAAGAC
>CAKKRB010000266.1 GCA_919902485.1 Omnitrophica bacterium GWA2_41_15
GCAAAAGATAGAATGGCGCGAAGATTGGATGCATCCCAGGAAGAACAGTATATAGAGAAGGTTATAGCTGTTAACAGGGTTGCAAAGGTTGTTAAAGGCGGAAAAAGATTTTCGTTCACCGCTCTTATTGCTGTCGGGAACGGCAGAGGAACAGTAGGGTGCGGCTATGGAAAGGCCAATGAAGTTTCAGACGCGATAAGAAAAGCCCTTTCCAACGCAAAGAAGAATTTTTTCAAGGTACCTGTCAGAGGCCAGACAATACCGCATGAAGTAATGGGGCATTTCGGGGCGGCAAAGGTTCTTTTAAAACCTGCGCTGGAAGGAACAGGGGTTATCGCAGGAGGATCTGTGCGCGCAATATGCGACGCCGCTGGAATAAAGGATATACTTACAAAGTCGTTAGGGTCGACAAATCCTATAAACGTGACAAAGGCAACTTTAGACGGGTTTAAACAATTAAGGCTGGAACGGGATATGTCAGAGTCAGAGGGTAAAGAATGAAGATACAGGATTTAAGGCCGGCGCTGGGAGCCAGGAAAAGAAGAAAAATTGTAGGCAGAGGGCCTGGTTCAGGCCACGGCAAGACTTCCACGAGAGGACATAAAGGCCAGATGTCGCGTTCAGGGGCAGGCATATCCCCTGGTTTTGAAGGCGGACAGATGCCTCTTATAAGAAGAATTCCAAAAAAAGGATTCAGGCCGAGGCCGAATCCAGGGTATCAGATTGTTAATCTTGAAACTATCGCTAAGCTGAAAAAGGAAGCGATCATAACGCCTGAATTATTGAAAGAAAAAGGAATAATAAAAGGGGCTGTAGATTTTCTGAAGATACTCGGCAATGGCCAGATCAAGGTACCTGTGCATATAAAGGCTCATGCGTTCTCAAAATCAGCTGAAGAAAAGATAAAAGGCGTAGGCGGAAAATGCGAAATCATTAAGTAGGGGAGGGTTTCAAACCCTCCCCTACAGGAGAATTGTATAATATATGTTGCAGGCATTTATAAATTCTTTCAAGATACCTGATCTTAGAAAAAAATTATTCTTCACGCTTTTGCTTTTGGCGGTTTACAGAATCGGCGCTTACATACCTACGCCGGGCGTAAACGGCGCTGCTTTGATACAGTTCTTTAACAATATGGCGAGGTCCCAGGGCGGGGGGCTTTTCGGCATTATGGATATGTTTTCAGGAGGCGCTTTAACGCGCCTTACCATAT
>CAKKRB010000267.1 GCA_919902485.1 Omnitrophica bacterium GWA2_41_15
CCTGATATTATTATAAGGAATGAAAAGAGGATGCTTCAGGAAGCGGTTGACGCGCTTTTTGACAACGGACGCCATGGGAGGGCAGTGCTCGGGCCGGCAAACAGGCCTTTAAAATCATTGAGCGATATGCTCAAGGGAAAACAGGGCAGATTCAGGCAGAATCTCCTTGGAAAACGCGTAGATTATTCAGGGAGAAGCGTTATTGTTGTCGGGCCTGAATTAAAGATATGGGAATGCGGATTGCCTAAGAAAATGGCGCTGGAATTATTTGAACCTTTTATTATAAAGAAGTTAAAAGAAAAAGGATTTGTCCATACTATAAAGAGCGCGAAGAGGATGGTTGAAAAGGCGAGATTAGAGGTGTGGGATATTCTGGACGAGGTAATAAAAGATCATCCAGTCCTTTTGAACAGAGCTCCTACGCTGCACAGGCTTGGCATACAGGCATTCCAGCCCATACTTATAGAAGGTAAGGCTATAAGAATACATCCGCTGGTCTGCACTGCGTTCAATGCTGATTTTGACGGAGACCAGATGGCAGTTCATGTGCCGTTATCAATGGAGGCCCAGATGGAATGCAGGCTTATAATGCTGGCTTCCAACAATATATTTTCTTCTTCTGACGGAAGGCCTATTGTAACGCCTACGCAGGATATTGTCCTTGGGACGTATTACCTGACTCAGGAGAAATCAAAGCTCAAGGGAGAAGGCAGGACTTTTGCGGACAAGGGCGAGGCTGAACTGGCGTTTTATGACAGGGAAATAGAAATGCACGCCAAGATAAAGGTGAGGATAGATAATGAAATCGTGAAGACTACAGTAGGCAGGATAATTTTCAATAATATACTGCCCAAGGGCATGCCTTTTGTGAACGATGCGCTTGAGAAAACAAAGCTCAGCAACGTAGTCGCGAATTGCTATAAGCTGTTCGGCCATGACGCTACTGTAAATGTCCTGGATGATATAAAGAAGATAGGTTTTGAATATTCTACACTTGCGGGCATCTCTATCTCAGTCAATGACCTTGCGATACCTGAGGATAAGAAAAAGGTCATAGCTAATTCAAAGAAAGAAGTAAACACAGTCGAAGACCAGTACAAAAAAGGGATTATTACAGAGCGCGAAAGATATAATAAAATTGTCGATATATGGACGCACGCAACTGACAAAGTTACAGAACTTATATTCGAAAATATGGATCCGTTTAATCCTGTATTTATGATGGCAAATTCAGGCGCAAGGGGTTCCAAGCAGCAGATAAGGCAGCTTTCAGGTATGCGCGGTCTTATGGCAAAACCTTCAGGCGAAATTATAGAAACCCCTATTACCGCGAATTTCAGGGAAGGCCTGACAGTGCTGGAATACTTTATCTCAACTCACGGCGCAAGAAAAGGCCTTGCAGATACAGCGCTTAAGACAGCTGACTCTGGGTATCTGACCAGGCGGCTTGTTGACGTTGCCCAGGATGTGATTATCACAGAAGATGATTGCGGCACATTAAACGGTATATTGATAAGCGCTATAGTGGAGGCGGACGAAGAGGTTGTGTCTTTGAGCGACAGGATTATAGGCCGCGTTGCCGTTGACAATATAGTGGATATTATTACAGACGATATTATCGCCGAGGCTGGCAGCGAGATAACAGAAGAGATGGCAGACAGGATTCAGAAGGCAGGCATAGAGAAGATAAGAATAAGAAGCGTTCTTACCTGCGAAACAACGCACGGCGTGTGCGCGAAATGTTACGGCAGAGACCTTGCGACCGGCAAGATTGTCGACCTTGGGACAGCTGTAGGAATTATTGCCGCGCAGTCAATAGGAGAGCCTGGAACGCAGCTTACAATGAGGACGTTCCATATAGGAGGAACCGCATCCAGGATCATAGAACAGTCATTCTTAAAGTCCAGGTCTAAAGGCGTTATTAAGTATCACGGGCTTAAGACTGTAAAGCAGAAAGAAGGGGATACAGTCGTACTCAATAGAAACGGACAGATAAGCATAAACGACGAAAACGGAAGAGAGCTTGAAAAACACATGGTGCCTTCAGGGTCTATTCTTTCTGTTGAAGACGGCGCAGAGATAGACAAAAATATTATCTTTGTGAGATGGGATCCTTACATGTCTCCTATATTGACAGAGGTAGGCGGCAAGGTAAGATACGAGGATGTTATAGAAGAAGTTACAATGGTTGAAGAGATAGATGA